>CAZXYJ010000063.1:0-4765 GCA_964644925.1 uncultured Halobacteria archaeon
ATTTACGAGGCGGAAGACGCAAAAGTGATTGAAGATTTCCTTCACGAAAGCAGGATAATCGCAACAACCGAAACCTGGGTCGCGTTTGCGCGGGACATTTAGGTGTGGCGCGCTGAGGGGGGTCTGTCGGCAGATTCGCTTTCTCTATCTCTTGGAATGCGAAGATATTGAAGCTACTGAACGTTATAGGAAAACAATGAGGAAGAGATTGAAAAAGGATAGTTTAGACTTTTTGTGGATATTTGGATGATTTCATCTTTTCGCTATTCCCAATATATTCGTTTCCAATCCACTATACCCACTATAACCCCTGCGATTAATGCCGATGCTATTTCTTGGATGAGAAACATTTTTGAACTCAGAACTATCCCATAAGAGACATTGGGATGTGTATCCGAAAAAATCTCAAAGTGAGAAACAAACGTGACCACCTTCACCAAAATCATTCCGTTTTAGATTTATCTCCTCAGAGACTCTACTAATTTCTATGTCAAATCTATCGAGTATGTCTCTTCCTAAAATACTCGTTGGTAGCTTCGGTATCAAAGCTATCTCCCCTAAATGTTCAATATGAAAACTGATTTTATCCGTTTCTGATGAGTAATCGAGAAATACTAATCCGATATACTCTATTGGATATACCTCTGTAGAACCACCTACTCCCTCTGAGGTTCTACGTCTATCGGGAGTAATAATATTAATCACATCAAGTCCCAACTTATAAGCATCAGCTAAAGTTATTGCACTTCCATCAGCTCCAGTGTCCACGAGGAATTCTACTATATCAGGTTTTGTAAAATTTGGAGAAAATAAAAAAACATCTGCTGATGGTCTATTCTCTCTGAAGTATCCTTTACACATCGCTTATAGCATTAGAATCTCTTTGGGCTTTGGGATATACGAGATGCGGGCACCACTCATGTTCTCTTTTCCTATTCCCCTTTCCAAAGTTTCAAAGTTCTGTTTTGCCTTAGAAATATCGTCCGTGAATGGAACAGAAACAATTTTTCCTGTTACCACGGCTACTATACAACCCGCATGCTCTTCTACAATTTTATCATAGTTTTTCATGAAATAGTTATGGCTTGCGTCACTTCTCTTTATCACTTCACGTGCTTCTTCCAGATTGACAGATTTTAAAATCCTTTCGATACTGTCTTTTTCTTCCATTTTTCCTTTCCTTTTACGGATATTATACCCCCTCTTACTACTTAGAGAATAGGCATATAAAAAACTTTCCACCGAGGGAATAATTCTTTTCATTAAACTGATTAATAAACTTTTCGGTTTTTTCATTACTTCCATTCTTGAGAAGCAACAAAGCCAACCTTAATGCCTTCTTTTTATCCATGCTATCACCTTTATTTAATGGTTTATCCTTCCCTACTTTTACTGGAAAAAGCGGCGAAGGTGAAAAGCGAAGAAGAGATAGAAGATAGGTGTTAAAATATCACTAAAAATTATGGTATCATAAAACAGGAGATACTTTCGGAACTACTGTAAAAGCAAGAGGAAATAGCAGGATGTTAGATTTATTACACGTCCGTGCTGGGGATTCATGTGCGCAAAAAAACCGAAAAATATATATATAAAACATTGCACAAGATATGTTAGGGATAGGATAGATACGGCAGGCAGACCAAGAGGAGAGATGATTAGCGAGAGAGAAAGAGGAAGAGAGAGCGAGAAGGTGAAGGTGGAAGGTGGGTCAGATTGATTTCAGCCGAACATTATCCAGTGCTTATTATTGTAATATCCATGCTTTCTGCATTTACCATTCTGGTTGCAGGGTGGGTGAATAAGAAGACCTGTTTGCCTATCTCCCTCGCAACCATTTTCGTGCAGCTATTGCTCGCTTTTTCCGTTTTACACCATGTCCTAACCAGTGAACCGATACATTACTGGCTGGGTGGATGGGCGCCCCCCTGGGGCATAGAATACGTCGTAGATGCATTCAACGCATACGTGCTGGTTATAGTTCTATTCATCTGCCTGTTAACGGTGATATATGCAAAGAGGAGCATAGAAAAAGAGCTACCTCGTAAAATCGTGTCGTTCTACGTGGTCTTTCAACTGCTCGTTACCGGTTTATGCGGCATCACGGTAACCGGAGATGTGTTCAACCTGTATGTATTTCTGGAGATAGCTTCTTTAGCGGCGTATGCGTTAATAGCTGCCGCGGGTGGTAGATCGTTAAAAGCAAGCTATAACTACGTGATTATGGGTTCCATAGGCGCTTGTTTCTACCTTCTCGGTGCGGGTTTCCTGTATTCCGTAACCGGCTCGCTTAACATGGCTGACCTTTCGTATTTATTGCCACCGCTATACGAGAATAAAGTAGTGCAAGCGGCGTTTGTCTTCTTCGTCGTTGGGATAAGCATAAAGATGGCGCTTTTTCCTCTCCATATCTGGCAACCCGACGCATATACGTACGCACCATCTGCGGTTAGCGTGATAATCGCAGCGGCGATGTCAAAGGTTTCAATTTACGCATTTATAAGAATCTTTTTTTCGGTGTTCACCACGGATTTTATCCACATTTACGTGCCCATCACGGATGTTCTTTCATGGATAGCTGCGATAGCCATCATTGTGGGCTCGGTTATCGCAATAATGCAGACTAATTTGAAGCGAATGCTTGCTTACTCCAGTGTCTCACAGATAGGCTATATCGTGCTTGGTGTGGCACTATTTTCCACTCAATTGGGACTGTATGGTGCGTTGATACACATATTGAATCATGCAATAACAAAGGGATGCCTGTTCATGGTTGCAGGTGCCATTATATACCGGACTGGATTGAGGAGTATAAAAGATTTCGAGGGATTGGGTCAGAAAATGCCTTACACCTGTGCTGCTTTCACGATAGCGGCGTTATCAATGATTGGCGTCCCACCAACCGTGGGATTTATAACGAAATTGTGTTTAGTGTTAGCGTCTTTAGAAAAAGCTGTGGAATATGCAGAAGCTATGGGATATACTTTTGTAGCCGTTATACTCGCCAGCACGCTGCTCAACCTGGTCTATTTCTGGCGGGTTATAGAGCGTATGTATTTTGTGCGGAAGGAGGGAGCGGGAGAAAACGAACATGCGATAAAAAAGGAGGAAGCACCGGTGAGCATGGTTGTTCCTGCGTTAATACTCGGGGCGCTCTGCGTCATCGTTGGTATCCTGTGGCTTGCAGGTGCGGAAACACCTTTACAAGAGATAGTTAAACAAGCAGTTAGTGCATTGGGGGTGGTAGCACCATGACAGAGGGATTAATAGTTTCCAGTTACATACCTCTACTTGCAATTCTATGCCCTGCTACCGCTTCGATTCTCATATTGCTGTCCAGTAAGCGACCGAACGTAAGAGAGAGCTGGACGATTATCGCGGGCATACTGCAGTTCTCGTTCATTGCGTCCATGATACCGACTGTTCTGGACAAAAAAGTCGTCCAATGCCTGTTATTTCCACAGACGATGTTTGAAGGCATTGCATTTGGATTCAAAGTGGATGCTTTTGGTCTTATTTTCGCTCTCACCGCATCTTTTTTGTGGATTCTCGTTTCGTTCTATTCCATAGGATACATGAGGTCTTTGAAGGAGCACGCGCAGACGAGGTACTATTTCTGCTTTGCTATCGCCATATTCGGTGCCATTGGCGTTGCGATGTCCGCAAATTTGCTCTCGATGTTCATATTCTTCGAGATACTAACGGTGTCAACATATCCGTTAGTTATCCACGACCAGAGTGCGGATGCGATAAGCGCAGGTCGTAAATATTTCGCATATCTGCTCACTGCGGGCGTTTTCCTCCTGTTCGCAATAATAATGACTTATTATCTTACCGGGACCACCGATTTTACAGGAGGAGGAATAAAAGCACTGAGAACGGGTTTTGAAGCGGGTAATTTAGCCTCGTTGACACTGATAATTTTGTTCTTCTGTTTCTTGCTGGGGTTCATGAAAGCGGCATGGATGCCATTCCATAGCTGGCTTCCTACTGCAATGATCGCACCCACGCCGGTAAGTGCACTTTTACACGCAGTAGCGGTGGTAAAGGCGGGGGTGTTTGGAATCGTCAGGATTGTATGCTACATCTATGGCGTGGATTTGATGACTTCGCTCGGACTCGGATTAGCGCTTGCATGCATAGCGGGCTTCACAATGATTGTCGCCAATTTGTTTGCCATCGCACAGGATAACTTGAAAAGAAGACTGGCATACTCTACGATAAACCAGCTATCGTATATAATCCTGGGTGCGGCGTTGCTAACTTCAAACGGGATAAGGGGGGCGATGATCCACATTCCTTTCCATGGGTTCATGAAGATAACGTTGTTCCTTTGCGCTGGTGCGATAATGGTCGTTACAGGGAAGAAGAACATAAGTGAGATGGGAGGCGTAGGAAAGAAAATGCCGGTAACGATGCTTGCATTCACCATAACCGCGTTTGGAATGTGCGGCATTCCACCCGCGTGTGGGTTTATAAGTAAATGGTTCCTTTGCCTGGGGACATTACAAGCGCATGAAATTGTCTTTTTGTTTGTTCTCCTAATAGCTTCTTTGCTGGATGTCGTTTATTTCTTCCCCATCATACATACGGCATTCTTCAAGCAGCCAGAAGGGGAGGTGAAAGAGATAGAAGTAAAAGAAGCACCTTTGTTCATGCTCATTCCATTATCAATAACCGCGATTTTCTCGGTTTTATTCCTCCTGGATTTTATTCTGGGGCTGAACGTAATCTCTATGTATTTCTATAAGCTTGTAGAAGTAGCGCT
>CAZXYJ010000063.1:4865-7001 GCA_964644925.1 uncultured Halobacteria archaeon
ATCAAATATAAAGCGAAAAAGAGAAGCACCAGTAGCACTCCGGTTCCAATGCTCATTCGCTCCAGGGGTTCTTCCGCTGGTCGCATCTTTACTTCTTCCAGGTCTCGCTCATAATGCCTGTACACCGGATGTATTACCAGATTGTAAACGAAAACAAAAGGTTTCAACAGCGCTACGCCTATCGTGTCCACCACCATTCTTATTCCTCTTATTGGATTCTTGCCGAAGGTGACGAAAGAATCCGCAATTCTCAGTACTACCTTCTCCAATCCAATTGCAAAACGCGCTAACGGATTCTCACAGAACCATATAAATCCTCTACCCGCTTTTCTATACAGGTAATCTATGTCATACGTTATCTTCTCATGCGGTGCAAAATACCCCAGCATGAAGAACAGGAAAACAGTCATCAGAACCAGTTCCACTGTTCCCAATGTGTGCCCTAGTGCAAATGCGTGGTAATGGAACGCCGCATCTCGGAAGGGTAGTATCCCGTAAAGCAACTTCGGGTATAGCCCGATAGCCATGCAGAGGAAAGCGGTAACGCACATCGGAACGAGCATAGGTAACGGTGCTTCCTTTGCTTCTATGTGCTCATTCTTAGCGAAAAAAGCGAAATAGGTGAGTTTTATAAATGATATTAGCGTGCCTACCGAACCCAGGGTCAAAGCAAGTGCGAGAATATGCATCTCTTTCAGTTCAGCAGCGTGAATTACCATCCCTTTGCTTATGTATCCATTAAAGCCCACAATACCCGAGATAGAAAGAGCTGCTATTACGCACGTTATCATCGTTATTGGCATCTTCCTCGCAAGTCCGCCCATATCGGTGAGGTTGTTTTTCCCTGTTCGGTATATCACCGCGCCCATGCACATAAACAGCGTGGTCTTGAACAAGAGGTTGTTAAAAAGATGCGCAATAGCGCCATCTAACGCTAATTTTTCCACCATTGTCCCCGCAGCGGCGGCATCCAGTCCTATAACACCCATTCCCACGCCTGCCATCCCCACACCCGCCACCATATAGCCTAACTGGCTTACAATGTGATAAGAAAGGAGTTTTCTCACGTCATTCTGCAATATCGCAAATATAACGCCATAGAGGCACATCGCCCCGCCCATATATGCCACCGCTTCTACACCTGAGAAAGTTCTCGCAAGCACGTATATGCCCGTCTTTGTCGTGAATATGGATAAGAAAATGGTGCCTCCTATCGTCGCTTTTGGATATGAATCCGGCAGCCAGGTATGCAGAGGTATGAACGCCGCGTTTACGCCTATCCCGATTAGCAGTAAAAAGTACCCTATGCCCGGCTCTATGGATTGTACCGCTATGTCGCCTGTGTTTGTATAATGAATGATTATCCCGGCAAGAAGAGCACAACCACCGAACAGGTGAAATAAAATATATCGCATCCCGGCATTTGTCGCGCGCTTCGAACCTTCATACCAGATCAAACCGAGCGAAGAGAATGCCATTATCTCCCAGAAGATATATAAAGTGAAGAAATCCCCTGCAAATACCGCTCCTAAAGCGCTTCCCAGGTATAACAATCCGCACACGTATTGTCCCGACTCCTTTACCGTGCTAATCGCGTATATTATCGCACCGCCGCCTGCTAACGCAAATATATACCCCATTATCAGGCTAAGCCTATCCGCATGCAAAAATGTCAGCTCAATTCCCGAGAAAATGGGAAATACCCAGCCGGTATGTGGTTGTATCTGCCAAACACAGACAAAGCCAAAAACCGCTAAAGCAACGAGAAAAATTTTCCTTACTTTTCCCTTTCCCAGCAGCAGGATTAATGCCGCACCTAAAAAATAAATGAGAAAAGGTGGTATATCGAACTCAATCATCCTGTTTTCCCTCCTTTTGTATCAGGGTTAATATCTTAGCCGTTATCATGAATAGACCTACTCCTATCGCTCCGTACAGAAAACCTTCTAAAAGTTCTGAATGCTCAGAATGCAGCACAAATACGAATACCGCTGATACCACTAATACCGCACATGCAAGCATTATTAGTAATCCTTTCAGCACCTTTTTATCCATCTTTCTTCTGCCCTTATACCTCCATTGATAGTATCCTAAATTAAGTTCTATGTTGTATATAAAATATAACCATTTTTTTAT
>CAZXYJ010000064.1:0-2321 GCA_964644925.1 uncultured Halobacteria archaeon
CGTAAACCTTTTAGCTTTTAATGGAGATAGGTGAGTGGGTGCATGAACCGTACAAAAAAGCTCAAACCGCTTGCAGCTATTGTTGGTGCAGGTCGGACTAAGTTTGGTGAACTCTGGTACAAGAATCCTGAAGAACTGCTGACCGAAGCAGGGATTAAAGCTATGGAATCGGTTGATTACGGCTTGAGGCGTAAAGACATCCAGGCATGCTATTTCGGCAGTTTTCTTTATCAAGTTACCAATAAGCTTGCGCTCGTGCCAGGATACATGGCACGGGAACTGGGTATGAACATTCCTATGAGCAACACGGAAGCAGCTTGCGGCTCCGGGGGCTCAGCACTTTACAATGCATGTCTCGGTATCCGGGCAGGCGAGTACGATGTTGTCCTGGTGGGCGGATTTGAAAAGATGACCGACCGTTCGGAAAAAATCCTTGACGACCTGATGTTTGCAGGTGACTCACACGAATTTGATGCCGGCTACACCTTTGCAGGTCTGTATGCATCTATGATGGCAAGGTACATCCACGATTACGGTGATGCGGACGGCGGCGTCAAGTGCCGTGAAGCCCTTGCTTTCGTCACGTGTAAAAATCATCATCATGCCATTGGCAACGAGTACGCCCAGTTCAGAAGAGAGTTTACGGTAGATGACGTGCTCAAATCACCTTTAGTTGCGGACCCCATTCGCATGTTGCACTGTTCGCCTGTTTCAGACGGTGCGGTAGCGCTCGTGGTCGTCAGCCCCGAGGTGGCGAGGAAATACACAGACACGCCTATCTACGTGGTGGGGAGCCAGCAAGCCACGGATGACGTGTCCATCAGCAGCCGAGAGAGCCTCACGGGAGTCAAAGCGACAAGACTGGCAACGGAGCAGGTTTTGAAAAGAACTGGCATGACGATGCGAGATATTCAGATTGCTGAGGTTCACGACTGTTTCACGATAGAGGAAACGTTCTTTCTGGAGGATTCAGGATTCTGCAAGAAAGGAGAAGGCTGGAAGATTATTCACGACAGTTACGAATCATTTAAATTTAAAGGCTCGAAATCGAAACACATCCCTTATGTGAATGGAGATAAAGAAATGGTGGTCAATCCCGGCGGTGGTTTGAAAGCTGACGGGCACCCGGTAGGCGCTACGGGTGTCAGACAGGTCTACGAATGTTTCAAACAACTGAGAACAGAAGCGGGCGAAAATCAAGTAGATAAGGAAGGGCTTAATGTGGCTTTATCACATAACATAGGCGGCACGGGTGGAATCGCCACGGTTCATATTTTGATGAGGGGGTTATAATTACAAATGAGCGAGCCAATAACAAGGAGGAGAATACTCATTGATTATAGAATCCGAGCAGCGAAATGCCTCGGCTGTGGTCGAGTTTACTTCCCGCCAAAGTCATTCTGCGATATAGAAGGAAGGAAAAGCAGGATGCGTGAGGTAGACCACTTCTACGAGCATGGAACGCTCTTATCGGGTAACGTCATCCGGGGACCCACAAGAAAGTTCGCGTATCTAAAATCATTCCTATCCGGGATAATTCATTTTCAAAACGATAACCTGAAAGTCCCGGGCAGAATAACGGATTATGTCCCTCCGCCGGAAGAGATTGACGTCACAGAATTCATTGGCAAACCGGTGGTGCCGCGATTTAGAAAAATCTACACGGATGGAGCAAGTGGTCTCATTTACTACTCAAGCTTGAACTTCTCTTTTGAAGACGATTACTATCCATTTCAGGAATACAAGCCAGCATCATCATCATCATCTTCAAAAAGAGGGGACAAAGGCAAACCCGGAATCGTTGGATACGGCGTTTACCTTCCTAAGTTCAGGATAAAGAACGCACCTCCGGGCGCACAGGGTGTATTAGAAAGGACTTTACCCTTTGCTGATGAGGACACTACTACTTTTGCCGTGGAGGCAGGCAAGAGAGCGCTCATCCACAGTGCTATTGACGGTGCGAGGGTGAAGAAGTGTTTTATCGGCTCTGAATCGGCACCTTATGCGGTCAATCCGTCCATGTCCACCGTTTCTCAGGTGCTCGAGTTAGGCGAGAAATACGAGGGCGGGTTCTTCTCTGGTGGTGTTGACGCACAGTTTGCCTGTAAGGCAGCGACGGATTTGTTCATAGATGCTGCTGCTTTAGTTGCATATCCCACGTTCGGCGGCGAATACGTCATGGTCATAGGAGCCGACAACTCGCAAGCTGCGGCTGGCGACCCGCTGGACTATACTGTCGGTGCAGGTGGCACCGCTTTTATCTTCGGTAACCGAAAGGAGGAAGTCATCGCAACCTTAGACTGCTATGTTCCTTACACCTC
>CAZXYJ010000064.1:2421-6985 GCA_964644925.1 uncultured Halobacteria archaeon
TGCGCTGGATGCGATAAGAATAGGTGTAGATGCTGCTCTGGACGTTGGCGTGTCAATAACAGGAGCTTTTGACGATGCCTGCGCTTCTCTGCTTGGGGGGTTTGTAATAACAGACAATAAAAGGAGGGAATTGATAAAGCGGACAGAGAAAGATTCTGAAGTTCTCGTTCTTGTTCCGCATGAAAAAGCGTTTACCGCAGATACCGATGTGAAACAGTCGAGATTAATAGCACCCTGGGTGAATATCGCGTACGAATTAGCGTTAGAGGAGCGGTTTGAAGATGCGATGACGTTAAACGGTTTTTTGTATTGTGCGGCATTGAATTTTGATCCGGAGCCGATGGTGAAGGCACTGGAGTGTGGAGTGCAAGGAGTGAGCTTATCGGGGACGGGACCTTCTTTTGTTGCATTGGTAGATGATGAAAAGGGAGAGAGATTAGGTGAGGTGTGGAGTGGATTGGGGGTTGAAGGGAAGATAATAAGGTCAAGGGTAAACAACAAACAAAACTTTTCTTAGGATGAAAGAAAAGAGTTTATATGTGAACAGCAGCGATAATCTTAAGCAAAATTAACTTCATAGGTGATAGCAATGGTGGATAAAGAGGGACTGCCAGAAGAGGGGAAAATATGGTACAATGGAAAGTTTGTGGACTGGAAGGAAGCGAAAGTGCACGTTCTCGCGCATGGTTTGCATTACGGGTCCGGCGTTTTCGAGGGGATAAGATGCTATGCCACGGATAAAGGTTCGTTTATTTTCCGCCTGAATGAACATGTGGACAGGATGTATCAGTCAGCGGAGTTGTATAAGCTGAAAATACCGTACCCGAAAGACGAGTTTAAAACTGCGATAAAAGAAACGGTTCGTATAAATGGACTTGATGCGTGCTACATAAGACCAATCGCTTTTTATGGCTACCACCACTTGGGTGTGAACCCGGAAGGCTGTCCTGTGGATTGTGCAATCGCAGCATGGCGATGGGGTACTTATCTCGGCGAGGCGGCGTTAGAGAACGGTATAAGATGCACTTTCTCTTCATGGCGTAGAATAGACCCTACTACACTGCCCGTTACGGCAAAAGCCACGGGACATTACCTTAATTCGCTGTTAGCCGTGCTGGACGCAAAAGAAAGGGGATTTGACGAGGCGATAATGCTCGATACTAATGGACACGTGGCAGAAGGTCCTGGTGAGAACATATTCGCAGTTAAAAATGCAACTCTGTACACACCTGCGGTAGAATCTTCTATTTTGCCCGGTATCACCCGTGATTCGGTAATTGAACTTGCACAGGATATTGGCTACGAAGTGATAGAGCAGCTCATAACGAAGGAAGAACTGTTGACTGCGGATGAAGCCTTTTTTACCGGGACTGCCGCAGAGGTATCGCCAATACGTGAGATAGACAATGTAACGATAGGGGAAGGTAAACGAGGCGAAGTAACAGGCGTAATCCAAAAAAAGTTCTTTGACGTGGTGAATGCAAAAGAGGCGAGGTATATGGGGTGGCTGGAGCCTGTGCGTGTATGATATGAGCAGGAGCATGAGTAAAGAAATATAGTCATTCCAAAATTTATTAACCACCAGATTACACAGATTTACACGAGATTATTTATAAACTTTTTTTGTTTTTTCTTTTAGCACAGGTTTTCTTTTTTTAAAAAAAAGAAAAAGTGTTGTGTTAATCGTGTGGAATCTCGTGGTTCATTATTTGCAATTTATTACTGGAATGACTATAAAACTCTTTTAGAACCGCAATAATCGCTATCTCAGTGGAATAAAAAAGAGAATAGCCGCAATTACCATCAACACTACTGCTAAAATCATTACGGGTTTCAATGCAGTAACGTCAGAGCCAAATATAATGGGTATTGGACCAATCATAATGACGCCACCGCCTCTCACACCCGCTTCTGGCTTTTCCACGCCATCCCCAAAACCCGTTTTCCAGGTCTGGTAAGCCATGCTAACTATCCCTGCAAGAATGACCAGAATTCCTATGAACACGAGCAGGAAACCCAATA
Organism: uncultured Halobacteria archaeon; assembly: GCA_964644925.1. Taxonomy (GTDB): domain Archaea; phylum Halobacteriota; class Syntropharchaeia; order Alkanophagales; family Methanospirareceae; genus QEXZ01. The sequence continues at coordinate 4,444 of CAZXYJ010000064.1, forward strand.
TTATTATTTTCATCTTTATTCGCGCTTCTTCATCACACCCCTTGCCGCGAGCATGCCTGTTGCTGCTGCATTAACTATGTCCCTTGACAGACCCGCACCGTCACCCGCGGCAAAAAGGTTGTTCACCGACGTCTCCATGTTCTCGTCCACTTTTATCCGCATTGCGTAGAACTTTATCTCCGGGGCATAAAGCAGAGTTGAATCCGACATAACGCCGGGTATAATCTCATTCAGTTTCTCCAACCCTTCTATGATGTCCATCATGATTCGGTGCGGCAGCGCCATAGAAATATCGCCGGGAGTAACGTCCATCAGCGTGTTTTTCACTAAGTTCCGCTCTATCCCGCTCCATGTTGACCTTCTCCCTCGTCTTAAGTCGCCCATTCGCTGTACTATCGGTTTTCCACCGCCGATTGTGGTCGCCAACTTTGCTATTGACCGCCCATACCGGGTGGTATTTTCAACTGGTTTTGTAAGCTCCACGCGCACGAGGAAAGCGAAATTAGTGTTCTCCGACTTTTTCGTTTTCATCGAATGCCCGTTTACGCCTATAAAATCGTCATATACTTCCTTAACTATAAATCCTCGCTCGTTCGTGCAGAACGTCCTTGCAAAATCGTCATAACGTTTCGTTCTTATGTGAAACTTCGGGTCGCGGTTTATTTTTGTCACGGGATTCATGGTTATCGCAAGCACCTCTACTCTCACGCCAACGTCTATACCCGCATATTCGGCTTCTATTTCGTGCGTCTTTAGCATCTGCTCGACCCATGAGGCTCCTATCCTACCAGGCGCTACTATTGTGCATTCGCTCCTTATTTCGTCTCCTTTATCCGTTATCACGCCTCTGCACACCTTTACCGTTACGCCTTCTTCTCCTTCCTCCTCCTCATCCATAATAAAGTCAGTAACGCTCGTATTCAGCATAAACTCAATGCCATGTTCCGTCAAATCGTTCTTAAACGATTTTATCACTTTTTTCGTTTTGTCGGAGCCTATATGCCGTTGATTTATCTCTACGAAGCTAGCACCAACCGAAGCTGCTCGCCGTTTCAATTCTTCTACATCCTCCTCATTGCCTTTATACAGCTTATCGGGCATGCCATGCTTAAGAAACACGCGGTCTACTTCGTCCACAAGCTGCCACGCGGTTTTATAATCGCAGAATTCGGTGAGGTCACCACCTACGTCAGGTCGGATATTTAGCGTGCCATCGGAAAACGTCCCTGCACCGCCCACTCCGCACATTACGTTGCACTGCGCACAGTTAATACAATTACCAAACTCTTCTACCGGGCAATGTCTCTCTTCTACGTCCTTGCCCCTCTCTATTATCAGAACTCTCTTCGCCTTATCCTTTAATTCGTTCGCTGCAAATAATCCTGCAGGTCCCGCTCCTACGATGATTACATCGTAATAGTCCTGTTTCATTTTACGATATCAGCGAGCCGGGAGGGATTTGAACCCTCGACGGGCAGGTTAAGAGCCTGCTGCTCTACCTTTCTGAGCTACCGGCCCAGCTCAAATTAACTTTACGCACAAGAGTTAATTAAAGTTTAGTGCATATAACTTAGCACAGGATCACGATAAAAAGATAGCTGAGGTAAACAGCAGCCAGTACGCACGCCTCCTTTTTGCCCAGACTTTTTCTGAACATAATTATGCCAAGGAAGACGAACACAGATACTAAAAGGTAGATGGCAGATAGCCCGATGTTGCCATAAACAGGCGTTGCGGCTACGAAACTAAAAGGCAAACCTATCCCAACCAGAATATCGAATATATTGCTTCCAACTGCGTTTGAAACCGCTAAGCTCCCCATACCCTTTCGCGCTGCTTCCACAGACACGAAAAGGTCGGGAATCGAAGTTGCTACCGCGATGATAATCAAGCTGAAAAGTGCTTCCGATAACCCTAAAGAACCCGTAATAAAAACAGCGGAGTTCACCATTATATCCGCACTCAACGCAATACCTACAATCCCTATGCCCGTATAAGCAATTGCGCGGTTTGTTGGTACGTATTTGAACTCCTCTTTGGGCACGAACTTCCCCGCGATTGCATCCTTGAAAAGCCAGATAAAATAGACCACATAAAGCAAGAACCATGTTAACGCCTCCCAACGTGTCAAAACCCCGTCCATAATCGCTGCTATCGTAACCGCCACGACGAGCAGGTAATAGAGACCATCCCTTTTGAGCACTTTCTCATCGAGCACGCATTTTTTTACCCATAGTGAGACGGCAATCAATAATGAGATATTAAATATTGCCGAGCCAACAATCGTTCCTATACCAATGTCAGGATGCCCTTCGACAACCGAAAATATCGAAGTCCCCATTTCCGGCGCACTGCTCACCATTGCGGCTACCGAAGCACCTACAACTGATTCAGGCACGTTGAATCGTTTAGCAAGAGAGCCCAAACCACTCACAAAAAGGCGCGTCAGGTAGAAAAAGGCTACAAAACACCCTATTAGGACAAGAACGGCAATCGCTACTCCTGACTCCTGACTCAACAATCTATTTACTCACCTCTCTTC
>CAZXYJ010000065.1:0-6897 GCA_964644925.1 uncultured Halobacteria archaeon
CACACGGAGGCTGGTTTACAGGTGAGGAAGGACTGCAGCTGGGTCTCGTAGATAAAATAGGGGACCTAGAGGATGCGATAGAGGAAGCGGCTAAGCTCGCAAAGGTTTCTCCGGAAGATACAAAGGTTGTGACTTTGAGAATCGAAGGTTCACGAGTACGGGTGATGGAAGAATGAAAAATTATTAACCACAGATTACACAGATTAACACAAACCTTCCTTTCAAAGAGAAAGCTTTACCAAAGAAATTTGTTTTTCTTTTAGCACAGGTTTTCTTTTTTTGAAAAAGAAAAAGTGTTGCGTAAATCAGTGTAAATCTGTGTCTCAAATAGAATTTAGGAGGTTATACTTTATATACATTAAAATGTTCGATAACCAGAAGCAGGCGCGGGAATTAAACTGCAAACTAATTGCTGGTAAAGTCAGGGTATCAAATGTGGACGATTTTCTTGCTGTATTGAAAACCATCGCGCATAAATATGATGTGACGATACAAGCGATGAATGCGGAGTTGATAGCCGGGGAAGAACATATAAAATCAGCGGTAAAAAAGGCACTGCGGGCTGTGGAGAGGAACAGGAATATAACAAATGACTTGAGTTTGGAGATTCTTTTGTATGCCGCGGGGAGAAGGCAGATAGAAAGAGCATTGGCAATGGGCGTGTCGGAATCAGAAGGCGAGAAAAGAGTTGCAATCGTTATTGTTGATGCTTCTGCGAGCGGAGAAAAAGATTTGGAGGTGGTTACTGAGGAAGTAAAGAGAAAAATAGGGATACAAGAAGAGCCAATCTCAGAGTTGGAGTTAGAATATAAAGGTGATAAAAAAGAGGGTATAAAGAAGTTCTTTGACATAACAGAGGCTGAGTTAAAAGCAGTGGGCGAATCCAAATTAAAGCAGTTGGTGTTAGAAAGGGTTGCGATGTTAGATGTGCTGAAATAAGGGGACCAAAACCAAAGCATCAAATCACAAATTGGGAATAGGGACTAGCCAATAGGGAATATCTGCGGGCATATTTGTCCAATTTCTAATCCCTATTTGGCTACCTGGCTACTGGTTGGCTATGATCGGAGATTGGAATTTGAAATTTGCATATTGCCAAAAAGGGCGGAGTTGAGGTTAGTTTCCTTCCAATCTAATTTTTTCTCCATGTTTTCTTTCACCTCAAACTTCTTCTTTTCAAAAACATTTTCTTTCTACGAGAATAGTGATTTCTGGTTTTGATGAAGTTGGCCATGACCACTACAAGGGTAGACACGACAAGCTCTTTTACAGAATCCCCTATTTCAGGAGTTATCGCTGTCATATCCGTGCCATTCACATCTATATCTCAATATGGTTCCTCTATTTCCAGCCCTTTAATCCTTTCATAATACTTAACGTTTCTGGTCACCAGCTTTAAGTAATGTTTCTTTGATAAAGCTTTCTTTACACTTTTTCTTTTTTTCCAAAAAGAAAACCTGTGCTAAAAGAAAAAAAGACCTGTTTCTTTAGTCAAGCTTTCTTTTTAAGAAAGGTTGTTAGTCAAGGTTTTTACCAAAGGTAAAAAAAGTTTCTCGTGAAAATCTGTGTAATCTTGTGGTTATAAAATTTTATTATACATCCCGTTCCACATCACATCACCTTCTCCAGACTCATATCAAACATCTTCTTCGTCTCCCGCGCAAGCGCATCAGGAAGACCCGTAATGTCCACGTTTAAGAACCCGCGAATAATCACCGAAGTAGCCTCCTCCTCGCTCAAACCCCTTGCCATCAAGTATTGAATCTCCTCCTCCGCAATCTTGCCAACCGCAGCTTCATGCGAAAGGTCGAGGTCTTTACGTGTCGCTTTGAGCTCTGGAATCGAATCTACTTCCGCGGAATCAGAAAGCATCAATCCCCTGCATTCGATATGCCCCTTTGCATTTGCCGCTTCCCCAATGACGTCACTACGTGCAATAACCTTTGCATTGTCGGTAGCAATCACCCTCGATATGATCTCAGACCTGCTACCCTCGCCCCGGAGCACAGCCCTTGACCCGGAATCAATCTTTGTATCACCGGAGGCATATATAATAGACTGGAAAGTTGCCCTTGCATTTCTACCCACGCAATACGCGGTCGGATACATCTGGAGCGATTTAACAGGTGTCATTAAGATGTAGTTGCTGATAAAAACGCCATCATCCTCAATCACCACTGCACTTCTCGGTCGGACCTCCATACCACGGCTCCAGTTGTGTATCATGGTAAAAGTAATCTTCGCACCTTTCTTCACATAAAACTCAGAAACGCCGAGATGGAGTGCGGAATTGACTGCGTGAGAGACAGAACAGCCGGTGATGATATGAAGTTCCGAGTCCTCCTCGGCAATTATAATGTTGTGCACCTTCTGTCCGATTTTATCGGATGTGATGAAGAGACACGACTGCACCGGCATCGTTACCTTTGAACCCGCTTCAGACCGGATAAAATATCCATGCGTCGGGTCTAATTCGACCTCAGCGGTGTATTTATCTATATCCACGTGAACCCCCTTCCATAGATAATCTTCAAGCCAATCATGCTTCTTCATTGCATCTGTCGTGCTCATAAGCTCCAAACCCTTGTATTTCACCTTTGAAAAGACCACTGAACAGTCTTGCTGTAAAAATGAACCGGACCTGTCTTTCTCTGAAGGTTCAATACCCGCATCGAGCAGGTCTTGCTGATATTCTCCTGGAAATTCGTCCAAGGCATTGAGGGCATCGTGTTCTTTCCCGGTAACATAATTCTCAATTGCGATGTCTTCGCCTAAAGCTGCTTTTTTCGTCTTTGCACGTCCAGCACGCTCAATTGTCTCTTTTTTAGTCATTCAGCACCTACCCCTTCACGGCGTTTACATAATTCCACACATTTCTCAAAACCAGTCTCCATGACGTTCTTTGTTATCTCGTCAGGCATTCCAGAACAAGCTATCCGCCCTTCAAGCATCACATGTGCACGGTCTGCCTTTATGTACCGCATTATAGACCCGCTATGCGTAATTATAAGCCCCGCTTTTGTTCTTTTACTCGGCATCTTGTTTCTATCCAAAAGCTCACTTATTATCTTGCCTATGAGCTCTATGTTCTCGATATCCACGCCAGAGTCAGGTTCGTCGAACATGATGAAGTCCGGGGATTGTGCAAGCAGTTGCAGTATCTCTGACCTTTTGACTTCCCCGCCTGAAAATCCGAGGTTCACATCCCGGTTCAAGAAATCAACCGAGATGTTAAGCCTTTTCGCGAGGTCTATCACGTTCTCGTCTATTTTTTCCTCTTTTCTTCCCAACGCAATGTTCACCATATCGCCGAGCTTTACGCCCCTTATTTCAGGTGGATGCTGGAAGGACATGCCCATTCCCAGTTTCACACGCTCGTTGGTTGGGAAATTGGTTATATCAACTCCTTTAAACGTTATACTCCCTTTTTTGACTTTATAATTAGGAAGACCAAGTATTGTCATCAGAAGCGTTGTTTTTCCACAGCCATTGGGTCCAAATAAAACGTGCACCTCTCCTCGTTCGATATTAAGAGTTAAATCCCTTAAAATTTCCTTCCCTTCCACTTCCACAGTCAAATCTTTTATTTCCAGCATTTTTTATTGTATATAAAGTAGAGCTTCCTTCTATTTAAGACACAGATTTACACTGATTTACGCGGATTTATTTTAGTTTAACCGTGTTGATTCTTACTATCTGTGTTAATTAAGCCCTTTCTGGGCTTGCGGGGACGTGGGCAGAGCCCACGAGCGTTAATCTGTGTCTATAATTTATTTTCTGTTTTCTTGTTACCCCCTTCTTCTTAAAGGAATAACTTCATTTCTCTATAAACTTTTAGTATTTGTATAGGTAACCACAAGATTACACAGATTTCCACGAGAGAACAATAATAGGAATATGTTTTCAGTACAAAGACTATCGGATATTCTATCCTTATTAACCTAAAAGTCTTGTGTTAATCTTGTGGAATCTCGTGGTTTAAAGAATGCACGTGAATTTCGTGAACCCTGTGTAACAAGGAAAAAAATACCGAAAGATTTAAGTGTTAGTTTGTATGAAGTAAAACTTGATAAAAATGGGGACAAAAGTAAACTTGATAAGTGGGAGAACTATCGTGCAGGGTCAAAATTTGGACAACAAGCTTTCGGAAGCGTACTTCAATGAAGTGGCGACCTGTGAGTTAAACGGAAGCGATATGGAAAAACTGGGTGTGGCTGCGGATGAGCGAGTGAAGATAAAAACGAATTATGGAGAAGTGGTGGTGAAAGCGAAGGAAAAAGCGGGGACCCCTGAGGGAGTTATTTTTATCCCTATGGGACCCTGGGCAAATGCTCTCGTGAGCGGAGATACACACGGCGCTGGTATGCCTTCCTATAAGGGCATAGACGCGGAGATAGAGCCCACAGAGGAGGAGGTTTTGCAGGTAAAAGCGTTGATGAAAACGTATATGGAATAGGAGGTAAAAAAGGAAAAATGACAGAAATTACGGACGTTGTATGCTCCTTGTGCGGATGTGTGTGCGATGACATCGTGGTGGAAGTTGAGGATAACAAAGTGACGAAAGTGAAGAAGGGAGCCTGTGCAGTGGGAAAGAGCAAGTTAATGGGGCACGGAAGGATAGAAAGCCCTGCGATAAGAGAGAACGGCAGCTTGAAGGAGTGTTCTTACGACGATGCGATAAAGAAGGCGGCAGAGATACTGGCAGCTTCGAGAAGGCCGCTTTTGTATGGCTGGAGTTCTACGGTCTGTGAGGCGGACAAAGTAGGAGTAGAGCTTGCAGAGGAGATAGGTGCGGTTATAGATAACACCGCTTCGGTCTGTCACGGACCTTCAGTGCTGGCGATTCAGGACGTTGGGCTTCCAAGTTGCACGCTGGGAGAGGTAAAAAACCGTGCAGACCTCGTTATATACTGGGGTGCGAATCCAGCCGCGGCACATGCCAATCACATGAAGCGGTATTCGTATATTTCAAAGGGGTACTGGACGGAAGAAGGCAAAAAGAACAAGAAACTTGTCGTGGTGGACGTGAGGAAGACGGCGACGGCGAAGATGGCGGACGTATTCTTGCAGATAGAGCAAGGGAAAGATTATCTGGTGTTATCTGCGTTACGGGCTCTTTTATATGGCTATGACGATGTGGTGCCGGATGAAGTAGGTGGCATTTCAAAGAAAGACCTGTTAGAGACCGTGAAGATGATGAAGGAGTCGAAGTTCGGGATAACGTTCTTCGGTATGGGCGTGACGCACACCAGAGCAAGGCACAACAACATCGTTAATGCAATAGAGATGACGAGAGCGGCTCATACACACACCAAGTTCAGCATAATGCCGATGAGAGGGCATTACAATGTGGCTGGAATCAATCAGGTATGCACGTGGGAGACAGGTTTTCCATTTGCCGTTGACTTAACCCGTGGATATGCGTGGTATAACCCGGGAGAGGTATCGGCTACTGACCTTTTAATTAGGCGCGAGTGCGATGCGGCGTTGATAATCGCCTCGGACCCAGGAGCGCATTTTCCGGGTGAGTCAATAAGGCACCTATCTAAGATTCCTGTTATTCAGATAGACCCGTTCCCGAATCCGACAACCGAATTTGCAGACGTTGTCATTCCGGCTGCGATAAGTGGCGTGGAAGCGGAAGGGAACGTCTATCGGATGGACAATATTCCTATACGACTGCGTAAGTTAGTAGATACGGAATACGTGGCGGATGAGGAGATAATGAAGAGGATACTGGAAGAAGTGAGAGCGATAAAGGAAAAGGAGGGCGAATAAAATGGCTGAAGGTGAATTGTTAATACGGAATGGAGTGGTTTACGACCCTATAAACGGCGTGAAGGGAGAGAAGAAAGACATTTGCATTCGTGACGGTAAAGTAGTGGAAGAGGTAAAGAATCCGAAGATAATAGATGCCGAGGGACGAGTGGTGATGCCCGGTGGTGTGGACATTCATTCGCACATTGCCGGTGGTAAAGTCAATTCAGGGAGATTGTTCCGACCGGAAGACGGAAGAAAAGGGGTAAAGGCGAGGACAAACGTTTGCAGACCGGAATCAGGCTATTCAGTGCCGAATACGTTTGCCACGGGCTACCGGTATGCGAAGATGGGCTACACGTTCGTGATGGAAGCGGCAATGCCTCCGCTTGCGGCACGGCACACGCATGAAGAATTAGTAGACATCCCGATATTGGACAACGCCGCATTACCGCTCATAGACAACAACTGGATGACGATGGAGTATGTGAAGAGCGGGGATATGGACTTGCTCGCAGCTTATGTTGCGTGGATAATAAAAGCAACGAAAGGATTCGGCGTGAAAATAGTGAATCCCGGCGGAACAGAAGCGTGGGCATGGGCAAAGAACTGTGATTTGAATGACGAAGTGCCTTATTTTGAGGTTACCCCGGCAGAGATAATAAAGGGTTTAGCAGAAGCGAACGAGAAGTTCGATATGCCGCATTCTATTCACGTGCATACTAACATGCTCGGTCATCCGGGGAACTTTGAGGTAACAAAGGATACTTATGACCTCGTGAAAGGCATAAAAGCAGCGAAAGGCCGGCAGGTTATGCACACCACGCATACACAGTTCCACTCTTATGGAGGCACAAATTGGGGCGATTTCGAGTCGAAGGCAGATGCGATTGCGGATTACATAAACCAAAACGACCATGCGACCATAGACCTCGGCTCGATAATCCTGGGCGACACGACGACAATGACCGCAGACGGACCGATGGAATACAGTTTGTATCAGATAACGGGCCGAAAATGGACGAATCATGATGTCGAACTGGAGACAGGCTCAGGAATAACACCGTTTTTGTATTCCGGTAAATCGCCGGTAAATACCATTCAATGGGCAATAGGGCAGGAATTGGCACTGCTGGTTAA
>CAZXYJ010000066.1:0-2041 GCA_964644925.1 uncultured Halobacteria archaeon
AATATTACGTGATAATCTGATTATACCTATTCCCTATTCAGACGGAGTTAAGGTTATAATTTAGATTAAGCTATATTTAAATGTTTTTGTGTTTGCTTGCCAGAAAGGTATGAGATATGAGCTAAGGATGGAGGATAGACAAAAAGGGTGTTAGAAGCAGCGTTAAAAACGTTTAAAATTTCAATCAAAGGCGTGCCAGCTTACGTTTGTAAAAATTGTGGAGAGGCGTATTTCACGCCAGAGATTTCAAGAAAGATGGATGAAGTAGAGATAAAAGTTTGAGGTGTCTGGAAGCATGAAGGTTAAGATTGGTGATAGTATTTGCTCAATACAGTTCTTTCGTTGGCGAAATATAAAGCCCCTTTGATAGGCATACTGAACACGCTTCTCAAAGAGGACGGTCGTACTCAATCAGAGATTGCAAAGAGGATAAAAGTTTCACAAGGAGAGGCAAGGCTCTACACTTCTGAATTAGAAAGGCTGGATATCCTGCAGAGAATTGACGATAGATATTACATTGGGGATAAGGTATTTAAAATGTGGCTGGATTTGAGGAAAACAGGCGAACTTGGAGAGAGCCCAAGAGATAAGCCGGTGGAAATTTACCTTAAGATTCTGGAGAGAAAATATCTGAAAGCAAAGACGGAATTGGGAAAGGCAAAGGAGTCGGAAGTAAGAGAGAGATTAAGGGAAAAACTTGGGATAGAATTTAAGTCATACCTGAACAAAGGCATAGAATTTGATGGTGTCGGCATTGATGATAATTAAATCTAATGGTGTAGAGGTATTGGATGATAATCTTGAGGGGGTACGGGAAGAGAGAGTATAATGAGAAAAATAAGAGTAGGCGGTAAACACATAAGCGAAGAAGAACCTTGCTTTATCATAGCGGAAGCGGGCTCGAATCATAATGGCTGCTTGGAACAGGTGAAAAAATAAAAAATAAAAGCAAAAGCGCTTTTTATGTAGAGGGGTATATATTTGTAGAAAGAATGCAACACCAGGATGAACAGAGGAATAAAAATAAGAACAAGAAGGTAACAGAAGCGACACCTTTAGGCATAAAGATAGCCTTTATACTGCTGCTTTTTTGTGCTTTAGTCGCCCTTATATCCCTTATTTATACGCTATCTGCATCAACGCCAAGAGCGAATGCATCAGCAGTTTTAGATGTCGTTGCGCTTTCTGCTTCCCCCATTGCATACGGAATATGGCTGCGCAAGAAATGGGCGTTTTATGCTTCGCTGATTCTGCTCGAATCGCTTATAATTATCTACCCTCTTACTGCCGCTTTTAGCCCGCCATGGTTCTTAGAGGAAAACTGGATATGCTTGCTGTCATTTATCGCACTGGGCGTAATAACGGTACCCATTCTCATATCAAACAAATCCCATTTCATTGAAACTTTTGAAACGGCAAAGGCAGAGAGGCAGAAAGCTATGAAACTGCATGAACTCATTGAAAGACTACCCATATTCAATATTTTATATGTCGTTTTTGCTGTTTCCCTTATCATAAGAACTATTTTACCTTATGCCCGCGTTTTTGGTGGAGAAATGGTGATGTTTGGTTCCGACGACCCCGTATATCACTTAAGATTAATAGAGAACGAGCTTTTTGGCAATCATTTCCCGCACAGGATTTATTTTGACCCCTATACTCTTTTCCCGCATGGCGACAATCTTCATTTTTGCCCGTTATATGACCAGATACCCGCATTTGTTACCTGGCTTATCGGCTTGGGCGCACCCACGCACATGCTAATGGAGACCGTGGGGGCATATTATCCCGCTGTTCTCGGTGCTCTGGTTGTTTTTCCTGTTTATTTCATCGGTAAGGAGCTGTATAGCAAGGAAGTGGGTTTGCTTTCTGCATTTTTAATCGCGATATTACCCGGGTTCTTGTTTCGGTCTATCTTGGGTGCGATGGACCATCACGTGGGAGAAGTCCTGTTCAGCACGCTCGCGATGATGTTTCTGCTGGTGGCACTGAAACGAGCAAAAGCAAGCGGCATAACTTTCGAGCACCTCGCGAAACGAGA
>CAZXYJ010000066.1:2141-4443 GCA_964644925.1 uncultured Halobacteria archaeon
TAATGATTGCACCTCTCTTGAAGCATCCCGGGATGTATGGTTCGTCACACGTAGCCTCAATGCTCATAGGAGCGCTTGTGGTTTTGCTGTTAAGCATCCTATCAACAGTTATGGCAAAAAAGGGTATAGCTCGTCATGCTTATCCGGTTGCGGTTTTGGGCATGGGCATACTAACTTTAGTTTTTTTAAATGTGCTGTTTCCATCTCAATATACTTCGTTGATGGGTGCAATGGGATGGGTAAAGCATAGTACAGGCATGCAGGTAATAGGAGAAATGCATCCAATGACGCTGGACGCAGCCTTAGGGCAGTTCTCCACCTGCTTTTACGTCTCGCTTGCCGCCTTTGCATTTGTTATTTACGGTGTAATACGGAAATGGAGACCAGAAGAGACCCTGTTTCTCGTTTGGTGTTTTATAGACCTTATGTTACTGGGCGTGATATTTGACATGTTTGGTATTCGCCCTCCACCAATTGGTCAAAATCGGTTTGTGTATTATTACGCGGTAAACGTGGCACTGCTCTGCGGCTTATTCGCCGTTCATGTGACCAAATTGAGCTTCGCTTTTTTCGCTGAGACGGGGAAACCGAAAGCAGAAGAAAAAAGAATTAAAGGGAAGAAAGCAAAGCAGCAGCAGAAGAAAAAGGAAAAGGAGCAAAGACAGAAGGTAGAAAGTAAGAAAAAAGAAGTGCCCGAGACGGGCATCACAAAGGCAAAGATAAAGGAATACGCCGCTCCAAATCGTATCATAGTAGTATTCGTAGTGATGTTCATTATTTTTTATCCGTTCCCGCTAAATATAGCTAATCCCTTTCCTGCGGATATGCCGGAGAATTTTGAGCGAATATATTATCACGCCAGGGCTGGTCCTTCTGTGTTCCACGCTGAGTGGTACGAAACGCTGTTCTGGATGAGGAACAACACCCCTGACCCCGGAGTGGATTACTATGCGCTATACGAAGCACCACCGCGTAATGAGGATTACAAATATCCGGATAGCGCATACGGCGTGATGAGCTGGTGGGATTACGGGCACGTGATAACGCTTTATGCACATCGCATACCGAATTCAAATCCGTTTCAGGGCGGCATAGGAGGTACAAATGAGAATGGCTCGATAAGCCCCGGAGCATGCACGTTCTTTGTGTCGAGCGATGAAGAGGAAGCGAATTGGATATTGGATGAACTCGGCACGAGATATGTGATAAGCGACTTGGAGATGGCAGATGCGTGGGGAATATGCTCCTGGTTGGGTCGTACGCCAAAGTTTGGTGCGATAACGGTCTGGGCTGGTAACCCCGGATACTATAACTCCCTTTCACGCTATTACAACACGATGGAAGCACGGCTGCATATATTTGACGGCGCAAGTGTGGATATAGAAGGCGAAAGCATACCCGCCTTAGCTCACTACCGGTTGGTGCATGAAACCCCCAGTTTTGTTCTTCCTTTGATTATTATGGATGAAAACAAGGGGAACATGTATTGGCGACCTTTTTCCGGTGATTATAGCACGACAAAGTCGCAAGCGCAGGTTCTTCACGGGTATTTGTTCAGTATGCCCGCAGGAGTTGGGATAGAGGAGGTTCTGGATAATGAAAGCATACCAGAAATATTGAGCAGTGCATTTAATTCCACGGGCATTCCGCTCTCTGTGGATAGCACGGTTATAAAAATTGACGGGACCCGATGGACAATACGAGACAAGACAAATGAAAACATGTTTAACATCAATAAGAAGGAAGGAAAGCTAAACGTTTATCTTTACGGTGTCAGAACAGGACAACCGAACATAAAAGCATGGACACCGGAATATATAGAGCCCGTGAGTTTTGTGAAGACGTTCGAATACGTAAAAGGAGCGAGAATAGAAGGAACTGCTCCTAATGGCTCCTTCGTTGAAATATCCACAAACATAACCACAAACCAGGGAAGAGAATTTGTGTATTCCGAAAGGACGTTATCTGATGGCACATACGAGTTCATCGTGCCCTATTCGACGGAAAAAGCGGTTGACGGATGGACGAGCAAGGGATGGACGAATTTTGACGTTTTCGCTTCTCCATACACAATAAAAGCCATAACGAACGAGACCGTAGTGCAGGAAGTAAAGCAGGAAGTTTCAGAAGCAGCAGTAATGGAAGGTAAAACAATACGGGTGGATTTGTCATCCTGAAAAATTTATATTTAAAGAAGGTATAAATAACATTATATCATAGTAGGAGATTAAGAATGTCATCTACGATATCGATTGAAATACCGCGTGAAGTTGCCCATGCCACGCGAATGAGGCCGCGGGAT
>CAZXYJ010000066.1:4543-6727 GCA_964644925.1 uncultured Halobacteria archaeon
TAAAATACAAAGTATAGTATGAGCGAGAAGTTATCGGAATTGGTTAAAAAAGGGGAATCAGAAGAAGTAGAATTTAAAAAATCTACCGCTCAATTAGATAGGGCTTTAAAATCAGTTTGTAGTTTCTTGAATCATAAAGGAGGAAGAGTTTATTTTGGAATAAGTAAAGGAAAAATTGTTGGGCAGGCGGTTTCTGATCAAACCTTAAAATCAGTATCTCAGAAAATCCGGCAGAGGATAAAACCTGAAATAATCCCGGGGATTGAAGTTTTAGAAGTTGAAGAGAAGAGAATTATCGAGGTTATAATCAGTGAAGGAAAGAATAAACCCTACTTCTTAGATGGCATCTGTTATAAACGAGTTGGAACTGAGAACATAATAATTTCTCCAGAGGAACTTGAGCGGATAATTTTGGAGAAAAGGGCAGTTTACTGGGATTCGCAAATTTATAAAGAAGTAAGTTTTTGGGATATTGACGAAGAAAAAGTCAGATGGTTTGTAAATAAAGCAAAAACAGAGAGAAATTTAAAAATTGATGAGAATCTTCCGGTAAGCGAACTTTTGGAAAGGTTAGAACTGGCAAAGAATGGAGAGTTAACCAACGCAGCCGTTTTATTATTTGCTAAGAATCCACAGAAGTTCTTTTTACAGGCAGAAACGAGATGTGCAAGATTTAAAGGGATAAAACCTGTAAAACCGTTTATAGACATGAAAGTCTTTGGAGGGAATATATTTGACCAGGTTGATAAATCGTTGAATTTTGTATTAGACCATATTTCAATGGCGGTATGGCTCATTCCCGGGCAAGCAGCGAGAGAAGAGCGATATGAATATCCTCCAGATGCAATCAGAGAAGCGATAATAAATGCTATCTGTCACAGGGATTACTCGCTTCCTTCAAATATGCAAATCAGGGTTTTTGATGATAGAATTGAAATCTGGGGTTGTGGTCCTTTGCCAGAACCTTTAACGCCGGAAGATTTGAAGAGAAAACACAGGTCTATTCCGAGAAATCCGCTGATTGCAAAATGTTTCTTTTTGATTAAATTCATTGAGCAATGGGGAACAGGGACTAATGATATGGTGGCTACTTGCATAAATTGGGGTCTTCCGGAACCCGAGTTTGAGTTGGTCACCGGGGATTTGGTTGTTACTATCAGAAAGGATATTTATACAGAAGACTATTTGAAAACCATAGGTTTGAATGAGAGGCAGATAAAAGCAGTTATGGATATAAAGGGTAGAAACGAGATAACAAACGCGGGGTATAGAAAACGATTTGGAATAAGTGACAGAACAGCTCTCAGGGATTTAACAGTTATCTGTGAAAAAGGAATTTTTCAAAAAGTAGGTGTAACAGGGAGAGAAACAAAGTATATTCTAACCCGACATAAACCCGACATAAACCCGACAGATCAATCAACAAATATGATATGAGCGCTGTAAGCAACGCTTCTTCACTGAGTGCGGTCAAGCCTCAGTTGGACGAGCTACGCAACATAGCTGGCTTCCGCATCAGTGATGCGCTCTATGTACGCGTGTTGCAGGATGAGGGAGAGGAATCGTGAGGCGGTTAAAAAGTGTCTTTTTCCTGCTCACAGCTCACTGTTCCCTGCAAAATGCTCTACATCTCCGAAGGTTTTTAATTATTCCATCGATAATCTAAAAATCTTCTAATATCGCCTCATATATCTGTGTAAATCTGTGTCTTAAATAGAAGAAAGCCATACTTTATATGCAATGACAATATGGGAAAGAGAGTTCAAGAATTGTAAGCTCTGCGAGTGGAAATGTGGTGTTAACCGGCTGGAAGGAGAACCTGGCGTTTGTGGTGTCGGTATGCCCGAGATAGCCTACTGCAGCCTTGCACAGGTTCTTCAGAGTTATTCGGTAACGATGCTTGGCTGTAGTTTCAAATGTATCTACTGCAACGCCTATCGGCTTTCGCAGTATCCTGGCAGCAGCTGGTTCTACCGTGGCTACATAGACCCAAAAGAGCTCGCAGCAGAGGCAATTCGCAGGATTAATTCACCAGAAGGGAAGGCGATGCACGTGGATAAAATAAGCTTTACGGGTGGAGAGCCAACAATACATTTTCCGTATATTGCAAAGGTGGTAGAAGAGGCGAGGAAAAAGATGCCGGAATTGGGCGTGGGCTTCGCCACAAACGGATTTGCGAGCCAG
>CAZXYJ010000067.1:0-6673 GCA_964644925.1 uncultured Halobacteria archaeon
AAATAAATCTGCGTAAATCAGTGTAAATCTGTGTCTTAAATAGAAAAAAGCCATAGTATAAAATATACAATGAAAAGAAAGGCATTCGGAATAATAGAGATTGCAAATAGAGCAGAAAAACCGAGAGATATCGGGCTTACGATGGTGCTGGATAAGGGTTTGGGTTATCATGCCGCGCAAGATCTGATGGAATACGCATCCGAATATATAGATATAATTAAGCTGGGGTGGGGCACGCATAGACTCTGTTCGGAAGAGGTAGTCAGAAGAAAGATACAGCTCTATACGGACAACAGCATCCTGGTAAGCAATGGAGGGACATTGTTTGAGATTGCCTACCTGCAGAGGAAAATAGACGAATTTTTTGAGTATGCGCATCAGATAGGTCTCAGCTCTGTTGAAATATCAGATGGTTCTATACGGATCGGCAGGGAAGAGAGAAGCGAGATAATAAGAAAATGTAAAAATATGGGATTTGAGGTATTTACAGAGGTAGGGAAGAAGGATCCACTTGAAGATGCAAGGCTTACGATGGATTACCGAATAGAGGAAGCAAAAAGTGATCTGGATGCGGGAGCGACAAAAGTGATAATGGAGGCAAGGGAATCGGGAAAAGGCATAGGTGTGTATGATAAGGAGGGGAAGATAAAGGAAGACATGGTAAAGAAGCTCACAGAGGGGATAGGATTGAGAAACATCATGTTTGAAGCACCGGAAAAGAGCCAGCAGGTTTATTTGATACTTAATCTCAGTCCCGAAGTTAACCTCGGTAATATAAAGCCAGAAGATGTGATTCCCCTGGAAACGTTGAGAAGAGGGCTAAGAGGTGATACACTTGGCAGGCTTTAAAATTACTATCGGCGGCGATAATATTCTGCGCAGAGGGGTTACCGAGATAGAGGAAATCCTTGTGGTCATTGATGTGTTAAGAGCATCAAGCACAATCGTTACAGCTCTGGCAAACGGCGTCAAAGAGGTGATACCTGTAAATAGAGAAGAAAAGGCATTCGGATTAAGGGAAGAGGGATACATCCTGGCGGGGGAAGATAAAGGAGTAAAGTTGCCCGATTTTGACCTGGGTAATTCTCCCGTTGAATTACTCAGGTATATAGAACAATCGAACGTCGAGAAAATCGCCTTGAAAACAACCAATAGCACTGAATTATTGACCAAAATAGAAAGCGCACTCATCTGCTCAAGCCTGAATTTAACTGCCGTTACGCACCGATTAGAAGAGAAGGGTAAGAGTGCGAATTTATTGGTTGTGGGAAGCAGGCAAGGGATAACAGAGGACCTTGCGGTTGCAATGGCACTTTACAGCAGTCTAAATGATGGATTGGAGATAAACAAAGCGTATTTGAAGGAGTGCATCAGGCACTGTAACACCGCAAAACATCTGATTAAAATCGGCTATAAGAAGGATGTTGAATTTGTTTCCCGGATAGACAAATACGATGTCGTCCCTGTACTGAGAGAAGGTGTAATAAAAAAGGTGTAGAAATCCAGGATGAGATATATAACGAGTTCAAAAAAGTTGTAGAAAATCTATTTATATAACCATGAAAAGATAGAGTAATGCAATATGTTGACAAAAGCTATAAGTTACGCAGAACTCAACGCAACTTTTCGGAAGGGATTGAGAAACGGCAACTGGAGAAAGCTGAGATTCTTGGATAAAGCACTTTTCCGGGATGCGATGGGGTGCGAAACGTGGTAGAAGCATAGTCAATGGAAAGCTTGTAGAGAAACTGTTGGAGCTTGTTGCGAGGTTAAAGGAGACGAAAGGCATGAGGATATTTAAAAGGGGATTTGAAAGAGCGGCTGTGTTACTTCAGAAGGGCGAAGAGAAAGGGGTGTTTGTGTGGGTGCCAAGACTAAAGGATTGGCTGAGGGACCCAGCGTATATCTTCTGGCTGGGGACGGCGCGGCGGTGAAGAGGCAGGGACCAGACGAAATGAAAACGATTAGCTTGCCCAGGAATATAACAGAACTTTTGGATATGGAGATAATCCGGGGGAAAACTTATGAGGAAAAAATTGAAATGCTTGCCTTAGGTAGCTTTGTGTCCAAGTTAAAAGAATGCAATGAAGAAATCCTCGAGTTTGAAACAAAATATGGGATGTCATTTGGAGAATTTGAAAAAGCATGGGATGAGGATAGGATAAGGGATAAACATTCACATAAAGTTGAGAGCGATTATATCGAATGGGAAGCCATAGAGCTGGAAAAAAGTCGTTGGCTATCGGTGTTGAGAAAGATAAGGAGAGACTATGAGTGACACCAATAAATTAATTAGTGAAGGAAAACGAATCTTCGGCTATGATAACCTAAAAGAATGGCATCAGCATCCTTTTGGTCATCCAGGCAATCATGTGGGATGCAAAGAACCGGCTATGGATAAAATTTTTGAGGAAGTGGCTGGAATATTGAGGGAGATATAAAATGAAAACAAACTGCAAAGTGCAAAATTTGTGTAATCTGTGGTTGGCTAAACAAATGTAAATGCGCGAAATAGAAGAGAAGATAATAGAAATAATAAGGGATAATGGAATAGATATTGTAGCGACATTACCATGCGGTAAAGCCAAAAGTCTTTTTTATCTTATTCCTCAACACTTTCACGAGGTCGCTCTAAACAAGGAAGAAGATGGGATTGGAATATGTGCTGGTGCATATCTCGCAGGTGGAAAACCAGCGATAGTTATGCAAAGTTCCGGATTGGGCAATTCCATGAATGCGTTAATGTCCCTCACCAGAACCTACGAGCTGCCTTTGCCGATAATAACGAGTTGGAGAGGCGTTTATAGGGAAAAGATACCTGCCCAAATACCGTTTAATAAAAACCTACCAAAGATGTTAAAAGCGTTTGATATTCCTTACACGATAATAGATGACAATTCTAAAATAAATTTGATTGACAGCGTTATTTGCGATGCGTATGAAAACAGTAGAACTCACGTTGCATTGATTTCCCCAAAAACATGGGAGAAAGAGGGAGGAGAAGAAGCTGAACTCACAGAGCGGTTTCCAAAACGAGAAAGGGAAACGATCCTGGAATATAAAAAAACGATTCACGAACCAGAGATGACGAGATACGATGCAATAAAAACAATAGCAGAATATTTAGATGAAGAAGCGATTGTCTCCAATATTGGCATACCAGGTAAGGAATTGTGTGAGATTAGTGATAGAGAGCTGAATTTTTATATGCTGGGCAGTTATAGTCAGGCATCTTCAATAGGCTTGGGAATGGCATTAAAAACGAAAAGAGAAACAGTTGTTCTCGACGGTGATGGTAGCTTATTAGCAACTAGTGTATTGCCCACAATAGCAGCGGAAAGCCCAAAAAATCTATCCGTTTTTTGTCTGGATAATGGCACGTTAGGAAGCACAGGGGACCAGTTGACGAATGCTTATTCACAAGTGGACATGGAATTAATGGCGATAAGCACGGGAATAAAAGAAACAAAAAAAGTACACACAGAGAAGGAGTTGCGCTCAACTATCGAGGGGTTGTATGACAATAAAGGACCGAGATTCATTCATGTAATAGTGAAACCGGGCATCATGGGGCAGAGCCCCACAGTAGGGAACATAAAATTGACACCAGAGCAAATAAAGAGAAGATTTATGAAGGCTATACTTTAGCGATAGTCATGTCTTGCATAGTATAGAATTATCTCTTATTCATATTTTGCGGGTTTGTTATACAATAAGACAATTTAATAGACAGAAATAGAAACATTTAAATACGGGCAAGAAGAAAAAACATTTGTGTATAAAAAAATGTTTGATAGTATAGAATGGAAAAAATTAGGAGGTGATTAGTATGGAAAAGAGAACCATAGTAAGCGTAATAGCCATAGTAACAATTGCCGCGGCGGTGATGTTTGTAGGGTGCATAGAAGAAAAACCAGCAGAGATGACTACACTCAACATTGGCTATCAACCAAGCACACATCAAATCGCAGCGATGTTAGCATCCGAAAAGGGATGGTGGGCAGAGGATCTGGCGCAATTTGGTATAGAAAAGGTTACAATGAAGGAATTCCCTTCAGGACCTCCAGAGATGCATGCAATGATTGCCGGAGACCTTGATGTTGCCTATGTAGGAGTGTCACCACCCATTGCCGCTCTGTACGAAGGTTTAGATGCAAAGATAGTTGCAGGCGTCCAGACTCAAGGGTCCGCGGTAGTTGTCCGCCCGGAGTTCGCCGATGAATACGAGGGACCTCTTTCTTTAAAAGGCAAGTCGATCGCCACCTTTCCACCAGGGTCGATTCAGCATACAGTCCTTTCGAAATGGCTTTTAGATAACGGGATAGACCCGACTGAGGATGTAGATATAAAGGCAATGGGACCGAGCGATGCTGCTACTGCTATTGGAGCAAAAACCGTGGATGCTGTCTTTCTTCCCAGTCCAACACCTACAATAATCGTAGAGGAAGGCAATGGAGTAATCGTTGAATGGTCAGGTTCGATGTGGCCAGACCATGCATGCTGCTGCTTAGCTGCGAGTGGGAAAATGATTAAGGAACACCCAGAGATGCTTAAGCAGATAATAAAAACGCATATACGTGCCACAGAATACGAAATCGAGCATCCTGAAGAAGCGGCAGAGATTTATGCAAAGTGGGAAAATGCAAATGTATCAACGATAAAGCACTCGATAGATGCAACAGATATGCAATGGATTCATGACCCACAACTTGAGGTGGAATCGGGCATCGAATACGCGAAAGTGATCTACGAACTAAATAGAGAGAGGTATGAAGGCATGGGGATTAAAGTGCTTGAAAAAGGAGACATCTTTGATACCAGTTTCTATGACGAGGTAATGGGGGAAAGATGAAGCTGCCAGCAAAAGAAAAATGGCTGTGGTTAGTTCCTCTAATCGCAGTCCTCCTCCTCTGGGAGTTTACGGCGGGATACGTGATAAAAAATCCGTTATTTTTGCCACGCTTCTCAGCCGTTATTTTTTCCATTTATGTCCTCAGGGAAGTTTTGATTCCTGATATACTGGTAAGTCTCCTTCACTTTGGCATAGGGCTGGGATTGGCATTTGCCGTAGCACTTCCTCTGGCAATTGGTATGGGGTGGTCCAGGAGCATATTCAAAGCCATTGACCCAATCATTGAAATTCTGAGACCAATACCTCCTCTCGCTTGGATACCCATTGCAATGATCTGGTTCCATTTGACGCACTATGCCGCGGGATTTATCATATTCATCGGCGCATTTTTCCCAATCTTAATTGACAGCTATACTGGATTTCGCAATGTGCCAAAGGTATTGGTGGAGACGGGTAAAGTGTTAGGATGCATAGGCGATAAAAAGCAGATAAAATATGTTGCTTTTCCCTATGCGCTTCCTTCTATTGCTACCGGCACTCGAGTTGGAATGGGGGTTGGATGGATGTGTGTAGTAGCAGCAGAAATGTTCGGAGTTAGCGATAGTGGACTTGGCTATCGCCTATTCCAGAAATTTTACTTCCTACATCAGATGGACTACGTGGTAGCGTACATGCTTGTTTTAGGGCTGGTAGCGCTATGCTTAGACCGCTTATTCAGGCATTTTGTAGAGGATAAACTATTAAAATGGAAGAAGGGGATAGTGAAGTGAATGAACCACAAACTTGAAATTCGGAATCTATCGAAGACGTTTAGCACAGAAGAAGGGGAAATGATGGCTTTGGAAGACGTTAGTATAGAAGTCAAGCCAGCGGAATTTTTGTGTATTATTGGTCCCTCGGGATGCGGGAAAACAACGCTGCTGAGAATGGTAGCGGGTTTAGACCACCCAAGCAGTGGGGAGATTATTTTAGATGGAAAAGAGGTGAAAGGACCTTCTCCGGATAGAGGGATGGTATTCCAGGAATTTTCGTTATTCCCATGGCGAACGGTTTTGAAGAATGTAGAATTCGGACTGGAAATCAAAGGAGTGGGGGATAAAGCGCGGAGGGAGATTGCAGAGAGATACATAGAGCTTGTAGGACTACACGGGTTTGAGAACCATTACCCCTACGAACTCTCAGGAGGCATGAAGCAGAGGGTAGCAATTGCAAGAGCTCTTGCTACGGAGCCATCTATTTTATTAATGGATGAACCGTTTGGCTCGGTAGATGCACAAACGAGAAATATACTCCAGGAAGAGCTGCTGAGGATTTGGAAAAGGACAAAGAAGACCGTTCTGTTCGTGACCCACAGCGTTGACGAAGCAGTATATCTTTCCGATAGAGTTGCAGTGATGTCCTCGAGACCGGGTTGTCTTGTTAAGTGTCTCGATATTGATATACCGCGACCAAGGAAGCGAACGAGTATGGAAGTGAATGAGTTCAGGGAGAAGTTGCTCATGTTGCTCAGCTTAGAACGCTCAAAGGCGTGTATTTCGGTCTAATGAATTCACATGCCTCAAACTACGTTAATCATCATTTACGTTTGTATCGGTCTTTTCGCGGGTTTTATGAGTGGTATGTTTGGAATCGGCGGCGGTGCTGTTAGGATACCGTTGCTTAATCTCGTAGGTTTGCCTTTACTCAGTGCTTTTGGAATAAATTTATTTATCGTGCCTTTTTCATCATTAGTGGGCGCAGTGAGTCAAAGGGAAAATATAGATAGGGAAATCGCGATTTATTTAGGTGTTGGCGGCGTTTTTGGAGCGATAATAGGCGCAT
>CAZXYJ010000068.1:0-6470 GCA_964644925.1 uncultured Halobacteria archaeon
CCTCCTGTTTGCTCCACCGAAAAGATATGTCCGCAAAAGGGGCATTCAAATACCGCTTCCACTACTCGCGGTCTTACCTCCGTCGCCTTTGTTACCAGCCCCTCGATACCCATCAGCTTACCTATATCTCCGCTTCGAATATCGCGTATCTTCAGCTTTCTCGGAAGCTTTATTATACGGAGATTCGCCGCATCGAGCGTGACACCGGTGGGAATATCCATTTCCCTCAACGCCTGTGTTGCAGAAGCAATTGTCATATCAGGTTCTTCTAACAGCATATCTGCAAGATTCGGGTCGTATGAGTCCATATCGGCGAATTTAACAAATAAACTACGCTTTTCGGGATATGAATTCGACATCTCTATAAGCTCGTTCCAGCAATAACGCTTCAGAAAGCCCTCCCACCTCTCGGTTACCAGGTCCTGCATCATTTTATCTTTACCTTTACCCTTTTTATCTCATGTTTGAATATGATATAGGTGTAGTGTAGTTTAGTTGATACAAATACAAATATTTTTTTAAATTTGTAGATAGTGATGAGAAAAAGGAGTATGTATGGAAGTAGAAGCGGGTGCAAGAATTAGAATGACAGAATTAGCGGTTGTTTTTGATGGTGCCGGCGTTTTATACGCACCTTTCAGGATTATAAAGAATATAGAAAGGGGCGTGACAAAACGGAGCAGGGTTTCAGGAATTACCTGCACAGACCGTCTTGAGAGGGGTGCGATGGCGATTTTAAAGACAAGATACGAAGAAACGCTGGAAAAGGCGGAACCTTCCAAAAAGCTGTCTGACGTGATTCGTGAGAAAAAAATAGAAATTAAGGTGGTTTATAAGGAAAAAGGAGTTAGTGACCGCGAAGTGGTAGAGGCAATTTCGGGGGATAAAGACATCAAACTAAAGGATGTGCATGAAACGATGTCCTTTTTAAGAAGGTGCGATATTCTTCCCGTAGTAGGGGTGGGCGTGATTATGGACGTGGCATTGAAGAAGACAAAATACCTGATTGCCGGGGGTATAAATTTCTTCCCGGGAACGCAAAACCTGCTTAAACAACTGCGTGAAATGGGCGTCGCGATTTTCGTTGCATCCGGTGACAGGATAGAAAGGGACGAGATGGCGCCTTATCTGCCTGATATGCCACCGGAGAACATTTTCGGTATGATGAAGCCCGGGGATAAGTGTGAATTAGTAAGAAAGTTGAAGGAGCAGTACAAAGTGATAATGGTCGGGGACGATAGGAATGATTATCTTGCGATGTGGGAGGCAGATATAGCGGTATTATCACTGCAGGAAGAAGGGGACAGACCGGGGAAGATTTTTGATGTTGCCGATATTCGAATAAAAGATATAGGGGAAATAAAGGAAATAATAGAAGAGATAAGGTAAGGGGATAAAAATGGAGCGCGCAAAAGAAGGTGAAGAGTTGAAATTGCTGGCAGCGAACTTGAGAAACTTCGATGGTGTGAAGCGAAAACGAGCCATAAGCGACTTCGTAAAAAGGTTGGGGAACTCCGACCTCGTAGGAAATCGAACGATAGTGGGATTTGGAGAAGATGCTGCGGCACTCGAGATTAACGGTGATAATCTCATTCTGCTTGCGGTAGACGGTATCTGGGGCAAATTGCTGGATGCCGACCCCTGGTGGGCGGGATATTGCGCTGTGCTTGTGAACGTGAATGATATAGCAGCAATGGGCGGCACCGCATTGGCAATGGTGAATCTGGCATCCACGCAGGAGAAGGAAATCTGTGCAGAACTGGGGCGAGGCATGGGGGACGGTGTGAAGAAATTCGGCGTGCCTATGGTCGGCGGTCATCTGCACCCGGACACGTCTTATAATGCGCTGGATGTCGGAATAGTAGGGATGGTAAAGTGCGATAGTGTCATAGTTTCAAGCGGTGCGAAACCGGGCGACCGCGTATTAGTCGCGATTGACCTTGATGGTAGAGTGTATCCCAACTATAATTTAGCTTGGGACAACACGACAAAGCGGTCTGAGGCTGAGATAAAAAAGCAGTTGGATACAATGGTGGAGATAGGAGAGAAAAAATTAGCAACTGCGGGGAAGGACATAAGCAATCCCGGCACGCTGGGCACATTTGGAATGTTACTCGAGTGTTCGGGTGTAGGTGCAACAGTGGAGCTGGATAAGATACCGGTGCCAAGACCTGATGCTGCGGAACAAATATCTTTCGAGCACTGGCTGAAGATGTATCCGGGGACAGGATTTGTACTCACGGTAGAGAACGATGAGAAAGGAGCAGAATGCATAAAAATATTCCGGGATGCTGGAATAGAAGCCGCTATCGTTGGTGAAATAGACAGCAGCAAGAAGCTAAAAATAACAAATGGCAAAGATACAGCAACCGTATTTGACCTTAATAAGGATATAATAACGGGAATAACGAGCAAAGGAAGAGGGGAATAGGGTAGGACAGCATAAGTAATTCCATATTGCCAAATCTCGAGTAAGACATGAACGAGAATTTTGATGACCTGTACGAGCAAATAAGGAAGGGAGAGATTGAAAGAGAAGATGCAGTATTTTTAGCGGCTAATCCCGGTTATCTGTTCCAGTTAGCCGATGAACTGCGTAAAGAGCAGAAAGGCGATATTGTCACGTATGTGTCAAATCGAAACATAAACTTCACGAATGTTTGCGTAGGCAACTGCAAGTTCTGTGCGTTCAGAGAAGAGAAGGAGCGTGGCTATCTGCTGAGCATGGATGCGGTTTTGAGTAAGGTTGAAGAAGCGGTGAATAATGATGCAACGGAGATATGCATTCAAGGCGGGCTGCACCCTGACCTTACCCTGCCGGACTATTGCAGAATCGTGGAAGAAATAAAATCGAATTTCAATGTCCATATACATGCCTTTTCGCCAATGGAGATACACCACGTGGCGAGAAATTCAGGGATGAGCGAAGAGGAGGTGTTGAAAGAATTAAAAAAGGCTGGTCTGGGCTCTGCTCCGGGAACGGCAGCAGAAATACTCGATGATTCTATACGAGAGATAATATGCCCCAAAAAGATAAAAACCGCGAGGTGGGTGGAGATAATAAAGACTGCGCATCGGTTGGGTATTCCCACAACGTCTACTATTCTGTATGGGCATATCGAATCATTGGAGGACAGGATAGAGCATATATTTAAGATAAGGGAGATACAGAAGGAGACCGGCGGATTCACGGAGTTCGTGCCGCTGAAGTTCATGCGAAAGAACAACGAATTGGGGCGGATGGTGAACAGAGAAGTTTCTTTTTTGGAAAATGCAACCGTTCACGCGCTATCAAGGGTTATTCTTCATCCTTATTGTGTGAACGTGCAGGCATCATGGGTAAAGTTAGGCGTGGCGGATGTGCAGAGGATGCTTTATTTTGGTGCGAATGACCTGGGTGGGACTTTAATGGAGGAGAGCATCTCAAGGTTATCGGGTTCCCTGGCTGGTGAGTATATGAGACCAGAGGACTTCGAGCGATTGATAAAGGATGCAGGGAGAACGCCAAGAAGAAGGGACACGCTGTATAAGTTGTTATAGCTTGGCATTGTCAGATTAACCGCAGAGTTCACGGAGAGCGCAGAGGATATAGAGAAGGGATATGCCCTTTTATCTTTTTCACAACCTGAACCATTTTTTTTACCCAACCTGCACATGAAATTTTCTCTCCGAACCCTGCGTTCTCTGCGGTAAATTTAAAATGTGACAAAGTCAAGTTAAAAGAAAACGCCTTATGATAAAACGCAAAAATCCGTTAGAAAGATGCAAACGGGAAAAAGCACCTGCCTTCACGAATCCCGAATACGGGTGCGCACCAGAAGCTCGCCCGATAAGGGAGCATATCGAAAAGGGCGTGGTAGTCATAGACAAGCCTGCGGGTCCGACGTCGCATGAAGTTGTCGCCTGGGTAAAAGACATATTGAAAATAAACAGGGCAGCGCATACAGGGACGCTCGATCCGAAGGTTACAGGCGTGCTACCTGTTCTGCTCGGGACAGCAACGAAATCCGCCGATTGTTTCATTGGCGATAAGGAATACGTGTGCGTGATGCAACTGCACCGAGAGGTTAACGAGGACAAGTTGAGGGATGTATGTGTGGAATTTGTGGGCGAGATATATCAAAGGCCGCCACTGAAGTCCGCGGTCAAGAGGCGGATAAGGACGAGAGCCGTGCATTATATCGAGATAAAAGAGGTAGAGGGCAAAGATGTGTTAATGAAAGTGGGTTGCGAGGCGGGAACGTACATAAGAATGCTTTGCCACCATATCGGGCTCGCACTGGGCGTAGGTGCGCACATGTCGCAGTTGCGAAGGACGAAATCATTCCCATTCACTGAGGATACTCTCACGAGATTGCACGACTTGAAGGATGCTTATGTTTTTTTTGAGGAAGGAAACGAGAGCCTTCTACGGGAACTCATCATGCCAATGGAATATGCATTGGTGCACTTACCGTGTATAATTATAAAGGATAGCGCGGTGGATGCGATATGTCATGGTGCTGACCTTGCTGCTCCGGGTATCGCAAGAATAGAAGAAGGAATAAATATAAGCAGTCGTGTGGTATTATACACAGGAAAAGGAGAAGCGGTGAGCATAGGACGAGCAAAGATGAACTCAGAAGAGATGCGCAGAGCGGAAGAGGGAATATGTGTAGAAACAGAAAAAGTCTTTATGAAACAAGGGACATATATGAAAGGTTGGAAAACAAAAGATAAAGGTAAACCTGAATGAAGCCAAAGCCGAGGTGGCTGAGTGGTAAGGCGCAGGCCTGGAACTCGTAGGGACAGAACAGATAGCCTGTGTTTCGCAAGAAACTCAAGGGTTCAAATCCCTTCCTCGGCGAACCAACACTTTTTCTTTTTTTAGGAAAAAAAGAAAACCTGTACTAAAAGAAAAAAAACATAAAAAAGATAGGAAGGTTAGTTAGTGGGCAATGAGCGAAGAAGGGGAAAAAAGCGAGGAAAGGGAAGAGTTCAGGCATATCGTCCGAATTTTAGATACGGACTTGGATGGCAAAAAGACCGTAGCATATTCGCTATGCGGGATAAAGGGCATAGGAAGGCGAGTAGCGAATGTGTTGGTTGTTTCTTCCGGGATAGATTCGAGGGCGAAGATGGGGGACCTTTCGGACGATGAGATAGCGCGGTTGAAGACGGCAATTAGCAGTGTCAAGAAGCGATTACCTGGCTGGATGCTAAACAGGAAAAAAGACATATTTACAGGAGAAGACATGCATATAATGGGACCTGACCTGCCGTTGAAGTTAAGGGAAGACATAAATTTATTGCGTAAGATAAGGTCGTACAGGGGAATAAGACATGAGCGGGGACTGAGAGTACGAGGTCAAAGAACAAAAGCAACAGGACGAAGAGGATTGGTTGTAGGCGTAATGAGAAAGAAGATATTGGCGGCGGCAAAAGCAAAGACAGGAAGGAAGGAGGCGTAACCAAAATGGGACATCCAAAGAGGAAAAAGAAAAGGCACGAGCGACCAAGAAGGCCCTGGGTAGCACAGAGGATAAAAGAGGAGAAGGAATTAGCAGAAAAGTACGGACTGAAGAACAAGGGAGAGATATGGAAGGCAGCGAGTTTCATAAAGAGGTATCGGAGAGAAGTAAGAGCGATTTTAGCGGAAATAGCAGGGGGAAAGCCCACGGAGCATACGCTGAGAAAGAAAGAAGAGATTTTGACAAGCCTGAGGAGAAGAGGCATATTAAAAGCCAGAGTAGGAATGGAGATGGCAGTGGCAGAAGCGGGAGCGGAACCGGAAGAACAATCTAAAGTTGAAACGGTGGAGCCGAGCCCGGGCACAAGTCCCGACTCGGATTTGGGACTGGAAGACGTTCTAGCACTGGGGACAGAAGACGTCCTCGAAAGAAGGTTGCAGACACAGGTACATAAAAAGGAGCTTTCTAATTCACTGAAACATGCCCGACAACTTATCGTTCACGGGCATATCGCAATTAATGATAGGCGAGTTACCATTCCGTCTTATATGGTTAGTTTGGATGAGGAAAGAGGAATAGGCTACTATGGGCCTGCTTCTATTCCTACCACTACTAAGGATAAGGAAAAAGGAGAGGTAGAGGAGGGAACTGACTGAAAATGGCAGACGACAAATGGGCAATTGCACACATTTTTTCTTCTTTTAACAATACTATTATCACGGTTACGGATATGACGGGTGCGGAAACGATTGCACGAGCTTCTGGCGGCATGATAGCCAAAGCGGACCGCGATGAGAGTTCCCCATATACCGCGATGCAGATGGCAACGCAACTTGCAGATAAACTAAAAGAGCGTGAAATAAGAGGGATACACGTGAAAGTAAAGGCGTCACCGGGGCGTAAAGCACGAACTACTGCGCCGGGTGCACAGGCAGCGATAAGAGCTTTTGCACGTGCCGGACTGCGAATAGGAAAGATAGAGGACGTGTCGCCGATAGCACATAACATTGTGAAGCGTCC
>CAZXYJ010000069.1:0-6411 GCA_964644925.1 uncultured Halobacteria archaeon
AAGGCGGTACCGATAGATACGATAAATATCGTTGCTAATAGACTTGAAATTGAACTCATAAATCCCAGGGGTATGAGCGACACGGCGGAAATCAAGAACCCCAGACACATTATTCTCGATTTCCCTATTTTGTCGCTTAATTTTCCTATGGGTATCTGGAAAAGTAGAAAAGGGAGGACCGAAACGGCTAACCAGATACCTATTATGTATGGGCTATAACCCAAATTCTGCAGGAACAGCGGTCCAAATATCCATCTCGCAGCGTACCAGAAGTACAGTGACACGGTGCAGAGAGCCAGGAGCTTTAGCTCTCTCTGCTGCAAGAACTCCTTTAGCACGGGTAAAAAATCCATCACTGCCTGATTTTTATTTGTGTTACTATGCCCGCCCTTCATTCCAAATACCAAAATCAAAGGTACAACGAGCAGAATAGCCGCAAAAAGGTATGGTGACCTTATCCCGAATGCCCCTGCCAAAAAACCTCCAATTAGAGCCCCCATGAGCAGCCCTGCATTTGCAAATGTACCGAAAAAAGACCTGAATTCTCCTCGCCTTTCTGTTGGTGAGATGTCCTTGATGAACGCTTCGCCAACAACCCATATCGGAGCCATGAAAGCCCCAAATGCTATTTGCAACAATATTAATGGATAAAGGCGGGTATTAATGAAGAACGCAAGGAGCACAACTGATACGAGCCCAAAAGAGACGATTAACATCGGTTTTCTTCCATCCCTATCAGAAAGAGTGCCAATCGGGAGGCTGAATGTTAATCCGGCAAAGGACGATATTGCTGCAATTAATCCAACCAATGCGGGGTGTTCGACAAATTGTTCCATGTAAAGCGGATGAACCGTGATGACCGCACCTATGAAAGAGCAAAAGAGGAGTATGACAATAGAAAACAGTAGTAATTGCTTCTGTGCCGGAATTTGAGGTTGCAATCTTGGTTTTGGATTGGACATGAATATTAACAAGCGTTTCAAAAAGAAAAAAAACAATAAATGTTTTGTATGCAAATGAAAGTTGACGAGTGGACTGGGGAGGCATTTGAAGCGAGTGTAGAGGAGTTCTTGGCACTAATTGAGGAAGCAAAGGGAGTATTAGAAGCTGAGAGGGAGTCGAGAGCCCAAAGCGGATTGATTCGCATTTCGCATCGAGCAGTGAAGAATGTAGTAGTCGTGGGTGACCTACACGGCGATATGGAAAGCCTGGTTCATATATTGAAAGATATTGAAGACCTAAATGCCGACAGGATAGTCTTTCTTGGAGATTATGGCGATCGCGGCTCGGAAAGCGTTGAGGTTTACTATGTCCTTTTGAAGCTGAAAGTTTCTGAGGGAAAGGAAAAGATAATAATGCTGAGGGGAAATCACGAAGGACCGCCGGACATGCCGGTTATGCCGCATGACCTGCCCTTTTTATTCACTGCAAAATACGGAGAGCGAGGAAAAGAGGCGTATGAGAAACTAAAGGAACTCTGGGTGTATCTGCCGTATTGCGTTTTGGTAGAAGGAAGATACTTAATGTTGCATGGGGGGTTGCCCGTGAATGTGGATTCGATTGAGGATATTGCATTTGCACACGACTCGCATCCTGCATCGAGTAACTTTGAAGAGATACTGTGGAGTGACCCTGTCGAAGGCAAAGGCGATTTTTATTCGATGCGAGGAGCAGGTAGAATGTTTGGAGAAGATGTAACAGGGAGGGGGTTAAGGGCTTTGGGAGTGAAAACGCTGATAAGAAGCCACGAGCCTTGTGAAGGCGTAGAAGTGAGACAAGGAGGAAAAGTTCTAACGCTGTTTTCAAGAAAAGGGGCGCCGTATTTTAATACGCAGGCGGCATATTTGGTTTTGGATGAAAACGCGTTGCGGAATGCAAAAGGCGCGAAAGAGCTGGCAAGAAGTGCTGCAAGAATTTTGTGAATATTCCGAAAATTATAACCACAAGATTACACAGATTTTCGCGAGAGAACAATAATAGAAAACGTTTTTCCGTGGTTCATCGGTGATTTTATCCCATATTAACCGGCATTTCTTGTGTTAATCTCGTGAAATCTCGTGGTTTATTAATTGCAATTTGTTACTGGGATGACTATATATATCTCGGGTCAAAATAGTTACAGGTGAAGGAAATGGCAGAAGCTGAAGTCAGGTTTAGGGTTCCCATAGGATTGAAGGAAGAGATGGAAAAGTTTCCGGTAGTGGAGTGGTCGGAAATAGCGAACTTACAGATGAAGATGCGTTACGATTAGGGGAAGAAGTTAAGGAAGCGGGATATAAGGAACTCAAGGAAAAAGGATTGGTGTAGTTAGGTAGGTAGGTAGAAGAGGAAGGAAAACAAAAACAAATGAGAGTAGTGGTAGATGCCAATGTCCTTTTTTCTTTCTTCAAAAGAGGGTCTTTAACAAGGAAACTCATCACCTCACCAGAATTATTGCTCTTTGCACCTGCTTTTTCATTGTATATATCGTATAGCTTCCTTCTATTTAAGACACTGATTTACGCAGATTTATTTTAGTTTAACCGTGTTGATTCTTATCATCTGTGTTAATTAAGCCCTTTCCGGGCTTGCGGGGATGTGGGCAGAGCCCACAAGCGTTAATCTGTGTCTATAATTTATTTTCTGTTTTCTGCTGCCTTTGCGTTCTCCGTCTTCACGTGCTCTGCTCTGCGGTGAAATTTAAGGATATAGCAATTTCACTGGAAAATTCGGCTGTGGCATTCTTACTATTGTTTCTCTCGTGGAAATCCGTGTAATCTTGTGGTTATAATTTTCGGAATGACTATAACTTAAATTTTTGTCAGAACAATACTATTTATAACACCCCTATACATCATCAAACGTTCGAGTCCACGAATAGGAAACAGAAACAATGAAAGAAGAGAATCTAAAGAAGCAAGCATTGCAGTTCAGAGAACTGGCGGGAGACGACCTTTTCTGGTTTACCGTATCGCAAAACGTTATGGCGATAGAAAAAGACAGGTGTAGATTTGAGCAGTTGGCATTGGAAATCTTACCATATTTCGACTGCAAGCGGTGCTGTAAATGCTGTCGTGAAATGCCCATTCATCTGAATGACGAAGCTATGGAGCGACTGTACAGGATTGACGGTGATGCCCTGTTTGATAAGATAGATGAGAACGAGGTGGACAACTACCTGAAAACCCCATGCCCTTATTTAACGGGGGACCGATGCACAATTTACGAGGACAGACCAATGGCCTGCAGAATGTTCCCTTTTGTCGTTATTCGGCCTGTCCCCACACTGCAATTATGCCCCATGGGCGAGAACATCTTCGGCGAATTTAAACGATTAACGCGAAAATACGGTAAAGGGAAAAAAAACCTGCGGGTGGAATGGGAGGAAGGCGCTCCGGGTGTTAGGCTGCCCGATTACAGTGGGAACATAGACAGTGAAAAAAAAGCCATCTATGTCGCTCTCCCGATACCCGTCCTGGAGAAGTTTTTAAAATATCTGCGGATGGATGGAAAAGAAAAGGTAAACTGCGTATTAACTTGACATTGTCAGATTAACCGCAGAGTTCACGGAGAACGCAGAGGATGTATTTTCATTTAATAATTTATTTCTTCTCTGTTCAATTCAAGTTCTTTAAAATTCCCTCGATAGAGTAATTCAGGAGTTTATAGTAGCCAATAATAGCCCAAACGGGAATCCGGGTTCCTTTTACTACAGGGTTTTCACCACATACTCCCTCTTTCACATCAATAAAAATATCACGAACAATAAATCCGTGTTAATCTGCGTTAATCTGTGTCTATAATTTGTTTTGTCCTTCTTTCCACCTCCGTGCCTCTGTGTTTTTATTTTTATCCGATAACCAAATCCTTATCAATAGCTTCTTTAAACAGAGTCGCGAAATGATCGAGTCGCTCTTCAGTATGGTTTTTAATTCTTTCTCCTAAGTCCTGTCTTGCTTTCTCTACAATTTCATCAAAAACATCTGGATCATGTATGTCATTACCCAGTCCTTCATAGAGAGATAAAAGAGTTTTTAAATGGATTTCCGGGTGCTCTTTACGCCCTGTATAATATGCCGTATATCTAACAACTAAGCAATTAGAATAGGGGTCGATGTCAATTACTTCTGAATGCTCGTAACCCTGCTTTTGGAGTTGTTTACTTAATTCCTCTTTATATTCCTTCCCAAAATCTTTATCAGTTTTTATTTTTTCTACAATATCCTTTACCAATTCAAATGGATGATAAGGAAGTTTACATTCTACTTTTACTTCTTTGTAAGCTTCCTTTGATATTATCGCATCCAGTATTTTATCAAGTTGCATTATATGCAGCGTCCTCCTAAGACGCGGATTCATTTAGCATTGTTGATTTTTTTACTTTTACTTTACCTGTCCTTCTCGTTGCACAAATTTTCATCATTATGTCACGGTCAGTAACGATTCCTACGGGTTTACCCTCCTTCATTATCACTACGCTCCCTATTCCCGACAGTTCCATGTCCTCGGATATTATAGTAACCGAAACGTCTTCATCCTCGGTGATGACCGGACTGCTCATCACATCCTCGACTTTCATCTTTTCCTTTTCTCCTCCTCTTTTTCTTTCATTTAAGAAGTTTTAAACGCCGGAGGTCCGCTTTGTGTTCCATCATGCTCTCCACCACCATTTGAATTACTTCTTTAATGTTCTTAACAGCTTCTTCTTTGGTATATCCCCAGGTAGCTGCCCCTTTCAAAGCCGGAACGTATGCATGATAAGCGTCTCTACCATCGCCAAAAAAATCTTTTTCCAGAACAATTTTGAAGATGTATGTTTTCATTTTCAATATACGTCTTGGCTTGTAATCCGTGCTACCAGAATGTCCGCATTACCTGTATCCAGCAATACGAGAGCTGGACGCCGCTTAACTTCTCGTCGGCTTGCGAATGGAAATGCGAGTAAAACGACTTCACCAAACCGATAGTTTTGCATTGCTCAACCCGGTAGGTCATAAATGGAATCGGTGTCATTGTATCCCGCAAGGAACTGCTCGGATGTTAAGCGTGCCCATGCTTCTTCTTCGTAATGAGCTTTCGCTGCATCTCCGATTAAAACAATCACTCGAACCTTTTGCATACCTATACGCTGGAGTTTTTCAAAGAAGGCATCTGGTACCTCTACCAAGAGTTTGCCTTCGGATGTCACCTTGGTTTGAAATTCATACGCTTTCATTGCTTTAATATATCCTCCTCCATGATATAAAAAGGTTGTGAAATAGTGATTAAAGGACAATCAATATAATCTGTATCCAAAAAATAAAAAGAAGGGGGAAAAAAACTCCCCCTCAACCTTTTCCCGTTTTTTTCCTTTTTTGTTCGTTTGACTGAATTCTACTCTACTATTTTGCACCCGGTTCTCTGCCGTAGTAACCCGCGATTATCAGGTCTCGCTCTCCTGCAACCTTGCAGAATTCCCTGTTTGCTCCCAGTCCGTACTCATGAGTTACGTATCCACGGTCGAACGGCAGGTCACGGTCTGCGAACGCTACTTTCCACAGCGGCGACAGCACCCATGCGTCATGATTCGCGCAGTGCGCTCCTGCAACCAGACCACCGTACGCACTCTGATGCCCCACATTCATCGCGTAGTTCGGGTAGTTCACGCCTCGCATCTCGAATGGCAGTCCCTCATCGCTCTGGTATGAATACGAGCAGTTTGCCGTCGCCTGGTCCTGCAGGTCGTACCCGAAGAATCCAAGCCTACCTATCCTCTCGTAGTGTCCCAACTGCGACAGCGACCACGCACTCAGCGTTGGCTGTGCAAGTCCCGTTGCACACGCAACGGCACTACCACATCCCGCTGCTGCACAGCACGCTCTCACCGAACCACCGAAGTGCGATTCCGCAACCGTCGGGTACGCTTCGTACTGCGTCAGGCAGTAATCGTTCTCTGCACGGATTATCTCCTCCAGGATGTCCATGTTCAACTTGTCGCCTTTTAGCGAAGCCATCTCGCCGTCTACGTAGTCCAGCCCGATTTCACATCCCTTGTAGCAGAAGTCCTCCAGGATGTTGTCCGTGTACGTCGCGCTCGCATACTGCGTGAATCCTACACCACCCGACATGTACGTTCCGAACCACAACTGGTCATAGACCATTGCAGCAACTGCGATGCTCTCTAATTCGTTCCTTATCGGGTCGTTCGGGAACAACGCGTTTGACCTCACGCTGTCCGCGTTTATTCCTAACGGCATTCCACCTGGCTCGTTATGCGCCCTTGCTCTCTTTACCGGCATGAAGTTCGACAGCTTGACCACAGCCGCGTGCTTCGCGTAGTATGCAAATTCTCCGGTTACTGACTCTCCTGCACACAGCTTGTATGCGTTTATCATTGTCATCCCGACCTGCATGCCTACCCATCTGAACATCGTTCCTCCGTCTGTCATCCTG
>CAZXYJ010000070.1:0-6332 GCA_964644925.1 uncultured Halobacteria archaeon
TTCTCTGATTTTTCCACGTTGTCCTGCGAGCTTACCACACAAGCGTTACCCCCGCACGTTCCGCAGTAGGATTACCCCGAATGGATGGGGTAGCCACAAAAGGGCAATCCGCGATGCAACTTCTTGTCAACAGACTAGAAAATTAGATTGTGCCCGTGTATAGTGTTTATTTATAGTATAGATATAAAGCTTGCATTAGCAAGGGTGCAAAAAAAGAAAAAAAGTGGCGGGTTTTTACTTTGTTAACGTTAACGCCACTTCTTCATTCAATTTGGTCTTTATTTCTTCTCCAATTTCGGCAGGCTTTACTTCTTCTATCCCTTTTCCGGTAGGCACATACATCTAATCCGCACGGTCATCGCGGATAATCTCATACGGCGGTGTCGTCTACAGTAGAGCGACATACCAGATTGCATTGAAGCAGTAATCACCCCAGTCGCCTATTGGCATTGAGACATTGTGCCGTCTCTCGTAACAATTACACGATTATTATTTCCTCTTTAGCTACTACTTTTGTTGCGTACTCTACGGCAGCCAATATATCTTCTCTCTTAACCTCGTACTCAGAAGCAACTTCTTTTAGTTCCATGCCGCTTGCAAGTGCCCCCAAAATTATGTCTACAGGTACCCGTGTCCCCTTTATAATGGGCTTTAAATAGAAGGGATTTATACTTTATATACACTAAAAATGCTCGAAAAATATCTCGGCAAAGTTGTGGAAAGAAAAAATCTAAGTGCAGAAGAAGCAGAGAATGCAATGCGAACGATAATGAGTGGAGAAGCGGATAATATCCAAACCGCGGCTTTTTTAGCTGCTTTACGGATGAAAGGCGAGACAGAAGAAGAAATAGCGGCGTTAGCACGCGTTATGCGTGACCTCGCATTGAAAATAAACCCGAAAGTGAAGAAGAGCGTGGACGTATGCGGGACAGGTGGCGATGCGATAAAAACATTCAATATCTCCACTACTGCCGCTTTCATCACCGCTTGCATGGTTCCCGTAGCGAAACATGGTAACAGGTCGGTAACGTCAAAATGTGGTAGTGCAGACGTAATAGAGGAATTAGGCGTGAATCTTGCTTTGCCACCGCGCAGGATAGAAGAATGCATCGAGAAGGTAGGCATTGGGTTCATGTTCGCGCCTCTGCATCATCAAGCGATGAAGAACGTGATGGAAGTGCGGCAGAAGTTAGGGATGAGGACGGTTTTTAATATCCTGGGT
Organism: uncultured Halobacteria archaeon; assembly: GCA_964644925.1. GTDB lineage: Archaea > Halobacteriota > Syntropharchaeia > Alkanophagales > Methanospirareceae > QEXZ01. Next base: position 1,223 of record CAZXYJ010000070.1, read on the forward strand.
CCGTTAACAAATCCCGCAAATGCATCGCATCAGCTCATTGGCGTTTACGATGCCTCGGTTACTGAGAAGATAGCGAAAGTACTTCGGATTTTAGGGCTGAAGAAGGCGCTGGTGGTGCATGGCGAGCCGGGAGTGGATGAGGTTTCCGTATGCGGGAAGACAAGAGTATCGCAATTGAGTAACGGAGAGATAAGGACATATTTCATAAAACCGGAGGATTTTGATGTGGAAAGGGCGACGCCAGGCGAAATTGCAGGTGGCGATAGGAAAGAGAGTGCGAGAATATTGAGGGATGTTTTGAGTTGCAAGGAGGAAGGAGCAAAGCGGGATGTTGTTTTACTTAATGCCGCAGCGGCTATTTTCGCCGCTGACGAGTCGAGAAGCATAGGAGATGGATTTGAAATTGCGAGGGGTGTGTTGGAAAGTGGACAGGCAGTAGAGAAGTTGGAGGAGTTTATTAAGTTTGCGAGGTGAAAAAAGAGGCAGCTTTGAACACTTATTTGGACTAACAAACCTAGTAGATAGCAATTGGGCTGATTCCCAAAATTTTATCTTCATTATTCCAGCTCACTACTTTACCCAAACAGGTAATCTTAACTGATTTATCCTTTTTGAAAGTACTAACGCCTGAAGAGGTCATACACTCCTTAGCGCAAGTGACTTGAATTCTTCCTTTCTTATCTTCTTTTGGAAGATGCTCACTCAGAGGATGCACAAAAGATAGTATGTAGGCATCGCTCGGAATATCAATAATAGAGAACTCCGTTTGGATTGCGACGTAACCAGTACTACCTGATAGCACTTTTACACGCTGTAGTGCAAATTCTCTCATTTTGTCGGAGACAAAATTAGCCTGAAGGTCTTCAGGGATATCGAACTCGAATTTGCTTCGCATCTTGTCACACATGGATTTAAACTCATCAATTGAAGATTTCTCGAATTCAAACTCCTCCAGTCCAAACGTCATTCTACCCTTTTCGAGAAGGTACTGCTCTACTCTGTTGTACATCATCGATAGTGTCTGCTTCGTTTCATAAATCTTGGTTGTTTCTTCAGCTCTGCCTCTTTCATATTTTGGTTCTATAAGTCTGAATTTGGCGGAAATACCTTTCTTAGTCTCTTTACTTTCCCGTGTCTCGATTCGTTTCGGCTCAAGTTCTTGAAACACTTGGGGATACAAGTCTTTAACTTGGCTCTCATCTAGATAGTAGAATGTCTTTGGCCCCATCTTCTGAAAAACCTCTTTCTTTTTTTGTGCTACTGAGACACTCTCAGACTCGAGCTTGGAGCGAATTTCATCTACATTATCGGATATGGTTGCCACTATTCTACCTAAATCTCGTTTTACCAACGAGATAGTTATGATAGCTCCAATAACTGCACCTATAGCCACTCCGCCTAAGTATTCTATCATCTATTCACCTCCAGTACATACAATTTAATGAAATGGCGTACAACGTTCCCAGCATATACAACGTTGCGACTAAAGGGAGCAATGTCCCGAAGGGCAAGAGCGTAAGCCCGTAGCGTATATGCTGTGTTATCTGTCTGTGCCGTACCATTTTCATTTACTAAACCCCCAAGAATTCATTTACTTTACTCATTATTAGCTCCTTCCGTTTTTGGACAAAATTTCCAAATGTTTCCTCAGTTAAATTGTCCCTTGCCTTCATAAAAAGATCTTTAAGTGTTGGGTTATCTGAACCATAAAAATCAGTATTTTCTTCAGGTAGGTCATTGCTTTTCAATATATTGCGTGTTTTGTTTATGTACCGAAAATTACCAACACTGTTTATCAAGTCCTCAGAAAATCCCTTATCTTCTAAAATACTTCTTGGAAATATGTGATCTCTTTCTAAACTCCAACCTCTCTTTTTCGGAATTTCAGAAACCCCACCTTGAATAATATTCAGGATCAAATCTAAGTCATAAAGCATATTTTCAGAAAAAACATAAGTCATACCAGTCCGCTCTTCCATATACTTACTAATCTCACCAATTGGAAAGTTTACATTCGGATTAGCTCCTTTGATTCTTTTATGAATGATGTCTAACTTTCCATCTGGCCCATAGGAGTAAAATCTCATAAAAAATGACATATACAAATACTGCCTTAGTCTTGTAGCTTGGCCTTCTGAGAGTTGTTGATGCGGTTGTTGATAAATAAAATCTACAATTGGAATTAACGCTAAATCAGATTTTAAGAATCTTTTAGAAAGGATTTTTGCATCAGTCTTCAAAAACACTACGGTAGAAAGTAATGCTTTTCTAATTTTTTCAAAATTATCTTCAAGTTTTCTAATAAATTTGCCATCCCTTAATTTCTTGATATCATACTTTGCACCTGCATCTAAGAGCACAAATGAACATTTAATAAGAAAATCTGTGTCAAAGTCATACTCACCACCACCATTTAATTCATCCACAACATCGATAAATTTTCCTTCCATTTCAGGTGAATGTAATATCACTGTCGAGAAAAGCAAATCTGATTTGGTTAAAACAATTCCTCCAGAATTAACTCGCACAAAAATTTCGAGAACATCGTTGTATGGCAAATCTTCCTTTACATCTTGAATAGAAATCTTTTCATCCATATTAAAGATTCTAATGAATCTGCTCAAATTTTTCTTTATAACCTTTTTTGTCTCTTCATTATCATCTCCAAAATGTTTATCGACATACTCTGAAATTTCTTCTATACTAAGATTGATTACCTCATGAGGTTTTAGCCAATGTGAATCTTTTTTCGCCTGGTCAATATTCATCAAGCGAAAGTGGTACCTTAGGTCGTTTTCTTCCTCAATCGGATTGCTATCAATTTTGAAATAGAGACGTTTACCGTCATATTTGCCAAAAAACGCGAGAAATAATGATTGTAATCTCTGTTGTCCATCTAACACTAAATATGGTAAAGATTCTAATGTCTCCTCCTCAGAAATAAGTCTTTCACCAGTATTATAATCTTGGGTGAACTTTCTTGTTCTAATTGTAAACTCTAAGTTTGGTTTCCAAACAAGGAATGACCCTATTGGGTAATCGTTCATCAATGAATCCATTAATTTACATATTTTTTCTTCTTCCCAAACAAAAGACCTTTGAATAGAAGGCAATCGATATCTATCATCTTTTATATCTTTTACTATATCATATATCCTTTGCGTTGGCTTTATTCTACTCATAGTTTCCGCTTCTCATTTTAGGGCACGGCGTTGTGGATAACGGTGAATAAACGAACTAAACTTCGTGTATCCCCAACCCTGGATGACCCGTATATTTTTCTTTCATTCACTCCCCATGCGATATGTTATAATATTGCAATATAAATACCCATCGTCAAAATATATAAATCATTGCTTATACTTACTCAAAAGCCCAACAAAATTTTGAGAGAAAAAATGGTAGAAGAAATACTAAAAAGGAAGAGAGAGACCATCGAGAAGCTAAAGCAACGAAGAAGCATAAAAGAAGCGATATTAGAGACGAAAAAAGCAGGAAAAAGACCCATAATCGCAGAGTTAAAAAGAAGAGGCTTAAAAGAAGGCGAAAAAAAGGTAGAAATAGAATCCGCAGAAGCAGCGAGCCAGATGAAAAAAGCAGGTGCATGTGCGATATCCGTCCTAACAGACGAGGCTTTTTCCGGTAGTTTAGAGGATTTAAAAACCGTTAAAATTTCTGTTGGTCTGCCCGTATTGAGGAAGGACTTCATTTTCGATGACTTCCAGGTGTACGAATCCTACGCGTATGGAGCGAATGCGATATTGCTAATAGCGAGATTTTTAAGTGCGGCGAGATTAAGCGAGCTGGCAAAAAGGGCCTCTTCGCTTGGTATGGAATCGCTTATCGAGATAGATAGCGAATCAAAGGACAAGATTTTTGATGCGAAGATTGACCTGCCCGGGATTGCATCTGCTTCGTTAATAGGCATAAATAACCGAGACCTGGATACGTTTGAAGTGAATTTAGCAACTTTCGAAGAGATTGCGCCGGAGGTTAAACCCCTGCTACCCGCGGATGTTCCTTTGGTCGCGATGAGCGGAATTGATAGTAAAGAAGACGCGAGGAGAATGTTCGAGGCAGGTGCAGATGCTTTGCTTGTAGGCACGTCCATTATGAATGCAGAGGATATAGAACAGAAAGTAAAAGATTTTGTGAATATTTACTAAAGGAGAAAAACAAAAAGAAAAGAGACGAAACAAGATGGTAAAAATTTACAGTATTGCAAAGTATTTCAAATTTTTAAATTTGAGCTTATTGCTTCTGCTTCTCTATGGATTCACGACAGGAGCTTGCGCGGGGCAACAAGAACAAAAAGTCGCCGGGCTGACTGACCTCGATTTTAATGACGATGGATACATCAATCAACTCGATCTGGATATCCTTAAGTCGCATTTCAACGAAAGGTATAGTAGATATGTAGCATGGGACTTGAACGCGGATTTTCGATGCGATTGCAAGGACTTTTATTATTTCGCAGACCACGTTCCTTTAAATTATCGGTATCGGGTGGTGGTGAATATTTCAGCCTGGAACCTGTCCAATTATACGATAGAGAGAGGAGAAGAGCCTGCAATTATTCTTGACGAGGTCATTTATCCTCAGAATCAAAACCGAACGGTTACGTGGGTAGAGCATTACACGAGTCTTGAATCGCCTAAGAACGACAACGCTGTTTGTGTTCATTACGCCCGTGACCTCTGCAGATTGGCATACAGAAATTTAGGACCGAAGACGATAGCATGGGGCTCTTCCGGCGTTCACGCGTACGGAATATTATATACGGGCGGTAACTGGCGAGATTTGTCTAATTGGTTTATAATTGACCCGTTCTGGAAATTGTATGGCTTTGAAGACATTTCAACCGCAATGGGCTATCATGATACGCATACGATAAAAATTCTGCTGGATGAAGGGCGTTATGGCTATTGGGCAATCCATTTGGCAGTAGATTATGATAATAGGACGGTTTACGACCCTTATAAAGCGGAATACAGGATAGGGAAATTCAGGGAGCCAAAAGGAAATACAGCCAAATCCAAAACCCCAAATCACGATTAAATCAAATCCAGAGAAAGTTTCTTTGTATGATGAAACTCGCAGGCTCGCTATC
>CAZXYJ010000071.1:0-6279 GCA_964644925.1 uncultured Halobacteria archaeon
TTGGCTACTGGCTATTATTGGCGGTGATTGGATTTGTGGGCTCAGATGTTCAGCGCGAATAAATAACTCCTTTACTTTCTTCCTTTTCCTTTTTCCATCGGATATTTCCACGATGAATGCCCTTCCTCGCTCTCCTATTACCTTACCGGTCATACCGTGAAATCGTTGATGCGGCATACCCTTATGAACGCTTGGGTCAATGCGAATGTGTACGCTTTCGCCGGGTTCAAACTGCTGGATTGCTTTGCTTATGGGTGATAGCCCACGTGCTCTTTTTGGCTTACTCAACTTTTTCCTTGTTCTTTTCCGCTCCCCGTGTGAACGTGCCATTTGTTTGTTCTACCTCCACTCAGATTTATCAAGTATAAAACAAATAGAGTATAAATATCTTCTTATATAAAGAAAACTAAATAGGATGTAAAAATGCTTATTGAATTGCCAAGGCAAACGGAAGTATTTGGTTCGGTAAAAATCCACGAGCTGCAGCGTATATTGAAACTCGATTCCGGCGGCTTTGAAAATCCAATTGCAAAGGACATTCCATTTGACGAACTTAAAGATGTTCTGAATCGTTTCGCAGTTGTTATACCCGTAAAAGACGAGAAAACACATTTGCTGGATGGCGTTTTAAGAGCTATCCCCTTTGACTGTACTATAATTGTCGTGTCAAACAGCGGGAGGGATGAACATGACCTATACAAAATGGAAAAGGATGTGATAACAAAACTCCACGAGCTGACACAGCAAGAAGTTCTCCTCATACACCAGAAAGACCCTGAAGTTGGCTTTGCTTTTTATGAAGCTGGATACGACTATCTTCTCGATAAGGATGATTTAGTCAGGGATGGGAAGGCGGAAGGAATGATTATAGGCATGCTGCTTGCGAAATCGGTAGGCAAAGATTTTATCGGATTTGCGGATGCCGACAACTATATTCCGGGTTCTGTGCGTGAGTATGTGCTGGATTATGCAGCGGGATTCTGTATGTCGGAATCGCCCTACAGCATGGTACGACTTCACTGGCGATACAAGCCGAAGGTAGTGGAAGAGCACCTGTATTTCAAAAAATGGGGCAGGGTAAGTGAAACGACAAACAAGTATCTCAATCTCCTGCTCTCAACCAACTCAGGATTTGAAACGGGCGTTGTAGTAACGGGAAATGCGGGTGAGCATGCGATGACGACAAAGCTCGCGGATATAATGTGTTATTCGCCTGGCTACTCCATTGAACCCTACCAATTCGTTTATTTGTTTGATGTGTTTGGGCATAAGGCGGAGAAAATAGCGTATCCAGATGCAGCAAATGCAGGAATTGAGATTTTTCAGATAGAGACGTTAAACCCGCACCTACACGAGGAAAAGGGAGAGGAGCATATTAAAAACATGCTGCTCGGCTCTCTCGGCACGATTTACAACAGTACGCTCTGCAATGATTACGTGAGGTCAAAGGTGCTTGAGGAGCTGGGAGATATTCTGGATACGTGGGAAAAACCACCGGAAGTTACGGTAATGCCCCCTATTGGTGGGATTGACGCAGACAGATTTATGAACATGCTGGAAGGGAAATCCGAAACATTAGTAAGGTATGAAGAAACGAAACGCTAAGTCTAAGTGACAGGATAAGATGGGATAGGACAGATATGAAACAAGTTCTCTTTACCGACCTTGACGGAACCATGCTTGACCTCTATGACTATTCGTATGATGCCGCTCTTCCTGCTCTGGAAGCGTTGAAGAGGAGAAAGATTCCCGTTGTGTTCTGCACGGCGAAGACCTTAGTTGAGAACGAATATTACCGGAAAGAGATGGGGATAGATGACCCGTTCATTGTAGAGAATGGCGGAGCGATTTTCGTTCCTGAGAATTACTTCTCATTCGGTTTTGAATGTAAAAAGAGGGGCGATTACTGTGTTGTTGAATTCGGCGCGTTGTATGGTGAGTTAAGAGGCGCATTAAGGGCAATCAAGGAGGAAACGGGATTTAAAATCACCGGTTTTGGCGATATGACCGCGGAGGAAGTTGCCGCCGATGCGAATTTAAGCGTGGAGATGGCGAAACTTGCAAAACAGAAAGAATACAATGAGAGTTTCATTTTTGACGAACCCGAATCTGAGGCGGCGGTTTTGTTTGACAAAATCAGGGAGAAGGGTTTCGCTGCCACTCACGGGGGACGATACTACAACATTCACGGTAAGAATGCGGACAAAGGCAAAGCGGTGAGGGCGCTTACGGAACTCTTCAAGCGCGAATATGGAGAAGTGAAGACCTTCGGTGTTGGAGACAGCATGAATGACATCTCAATGTTGAACGCGGTAGAGCAGCCGGCGGTGGTAAAGAACAAAAAAGGTGCATGGCTCGACATTTCGCTACCCGGGCTGTATAAAGCGAAGGGCGAGGGACCGGAGGGCTGGGCTGAGGTGGTGGAAAAACTGTTGAAAGAAGAAAATTTATTAGATAACGAAGTAGAGCTGGTGGGAAAACTGCTTGAACGGATTGAATCCGAAAAAGAACAGGGAAAAGGAAAACTAAACATGCGCGTGCTGGACGTCGGGTGCGGTACCGGGAGATTGAGCATATATCTAAATGAAAAAGCGGGATGTGACGTGACCGGAATAGACATGCTGCAGAAGAAGCTAGAAAAAGCAAAAACGCGGTGTTCAGGTTCAGGGAACGTTGCGTTTGAGATGCAATCAGCAGAGGAGATGGGATTTAGAAACGATGTCTTCGATGTCGTTGTATCGCTAAAGGCATTACACGAAATACCCGACCCTGAAGTGGCGTTAAAGGAATCAAACCGTGTGTTGAACGCCCGCCGCGGGAGAATACTGATTATTGACTGGGTAGGTGGTACGGCTAAAACAAGTACGCATGCACATGCGCTAAAGTATTTCACACCGGCAGGGTTAGAGGAACTGCTTTCCGAATCGGGCTTTGTTAATACGCGGGTTGAACTCAACAGAGAAGGCGAATTGATGTTGGCAGAAGGAAGGAAGAAAAGCGGGCAAAAACAAAACAAAATATAGAAAAATTTTTAAATGATGAAAAAGCGTTTAAGGATAACTGGAAAAATTTCAGTTTTATATATGAAAGAATCATATATATAAAAGTAACATTTAAGGGGGAGAGAGATGGGAGAAAAAGCGGAGGCTGGAACTGGGGCTGAGACGTTCATAAAAATTCGAGGGGTAAGCAAGAAGTTCGAAGACAAAACGGTGCTGAAGGACGTGAACCTGGACATAAAGGAGATGGAGCCGTTAGGGCTGCTCGGTAAAAGTGGTGCGGGGAAATCAGTTTTGCTTCGTATGCTCCGGGGCACGGATGAATACGCGCCCGATACAGGGGAGATAATTTTCAGGCTGGCGTATTGCCCCAAGTGTACGTGGTTAGAGGGACCGAGCAAGGTAGGCGAGCGGTGTAGTAAGTGCGGGACGGAATTAGAGTTCAGGGAAGTGAATTTCTGGCAGGATGTAAAAATGAAGAGGTTACTAAAAAGTGCGATTGCGATTATGCTACAGCGCAGTTTCGCTTTATACAGTGACGACTCAGTTATATGGAATGTATTAGAGGCATTGGAGCGTGCAAAATATCCGAAGAGTAAGCAGATGAAAAAGGTATATGAAATCTTGGAATCGGTGAAAATGCTGCATCGTGTGAATATGCCAGATACGAGAGACCTCAGTGGGGGAGAGAAACAGCGAATGGTGCTTGCAAGACAGATAGCGTTGGCGCCAATTCTGCTTTTAGCCGACGAGCCCACGGGAACGTTAGACCACGAGACGGCAAAGGTGGTGCACCGCGCACTGGTAGAGACCACAAGGGGAGGAACGACATTTCTCGTCACTTCGCACTGGCCGTACGTGATTAGAGATTTGACAGAGGAAACGGTATGGTTTGATAAGGGTGAAATAGTTGAATATGGCGATACGGAGAAGGTGGTGGCAGATTTTGAGAAGGAAGTAGGCGAAATAGAGCGAGAGGATTATAAAAAGTTCGGCGACCCGAAGATAAGAATAGAAGGTCTTAAGAAGTATTACTTCTCTGCATCGAGAGGCGTAGTAAAGGCAGTGGATAATGTTTCGTTCACAATAAATGAGAATGAGATATTCGGAATTGTAGGGCATAGCGGTGCGGGGAAGACGAGTTTGATGCGGATTGTAAGTCATTTAGACCCGGGATCTGGCGGTTCTGCGTGGGTGAGAGTAGGAGATAGATGGTTCGAGGCATCAAAGAAGGATGCTGGGACCTTCATAGACCATGGAGTAATTTCAGGTGGCACGACCGAGTGGAAATCCCATTTTGTCGGTGTGTTACACCAGGAATATTCGTTGATTCCGAAAATCACGACTTGGGAGAACCTCACGCACGGTATAGGTCTGGATATGCCAGAGGACCTTGCAAAGATGAAGGTAAAATTCGTGCTCGAAGGGGTGGGATTCTCAGATGAAGAAATGGAGGAGATACTGCCAAAAACGCATCAGGAACTGAGCGTAGGTGAAAAGCAGCGGATACTTATCGCGCAATTACTGATGAAAGAGCCAAATATTGCCGTGCTCGATGAACCAACGGGAACAATGGACCCGGTAACAAAGAAATACGTTGGAGAGACGATAATAAAGGCGAGGGAGAATCTGGGCATAACGTTCGTGATTGTCACGCACGACCTTGACTTTGCAGAGAAAGTATGTGATAGGGTAGCGAAGATGGAGAATGGGAAAGTAACGGAAATAGAGGATTTGAGGACTGTTTAACTTGAATAAAACAAATTTTTAATACAAAGAGAGGGGTAAAAATGAGTAAAGAGGAGCCGTTTGTAAAAATCCATGATATATGCATGGAGTTCGATGGCAAAGAAGTATTGAAAAACGTGAGCGTAGATATAGAGGAGGGAGAGCCGTTGGGGCTGCTTGGACGGAGTGGTTCGGGGAAATCTGTTTTGCTTCACATGCTGCGGGGCACAGAGGATTACGCACCTACTTCGGGGGAGATAATTTTCAGGGTAGCGATGTGCCCTTCATGCGAGAGGGTAGAGGCGCCAAGCAAAGCAGGAGAGACATGCAGTAGGTGCGGGGCGAAATTGGAGTTAGAGGAAGTGAATTACTGGAAGGACAATGAAGCGAGGAAGAAAGTAAAAAGGGCAGTTGCCATTATGCTGCAGCGTACTTTCGGGTTATACGGGGACGACACGGTTATGTATAACGTGTTACAGGCATTGGAGAGCAGGAAGTATCCGGCAGATAAGAGGTTTAGAAGAGCCTATGGGCTGCTGAAAGCCGTGAAGATGATTCACCGTATTACTTTCCCGGCAAGCGACCTCAGTGGCGGCGAGAAGCAAAGAGTAGTGCTTGCGAGGCAATTGGCACTGGACCCAATGTTGCTTTTAGCTGACGAGCCTACGGGAACGCTGGACTTTGAAACGGCAAAGCTGGTTCACAAAGCACTGACAGAAAGCACAAAGGCGGGAATGACAATGGTTATTACCTCTCACTGGCCTTACGTCATTGAAGAACTGGCGGAAAAGACGTTGTGGCTTGACCACGGCGAGGTCGTCAAATACGGGGATTCGAAAACAGTGGTAGAAGAGTTTAAGAAGCAAGTGGGAGAAATAGAGCGAGAGGAATATGTGAAGTTAGGAGAGCCGAAGATAAAAATAGACCATTGTAAGAAGTATTATTACTCTATATGGAGAGGGATGGTAAAAGCGATAGATGACGTTTCGCTTACAATCTATGAGAACGAGATATTTGGGTTATTGGGTAAGAGTGGGTCAGGGAAAACGAGCTTAGCGCGAATTATAACGCAAATAGACGCACTGACTGGCGGTTCGATCAAGATAAGGGCAGGAGAGAGATGGATAGAAGTAGGAAGGGTGGCGGAGACAGGCGTGTGGATTGCGTGGGGCGCGCTTACGCCGGGAGTAGGCGAGCAAGCGGCGACGCACGTAAGTATGTTACACCAGGAATACTCGTTATACCCGGAGAAGACGATATTAGAGAATCTAACGAGCTGCATAGGCGTGAAGGTGCCGGAGGAGCTTGCGAGGATGAAGGTACTCTTTATCCTGCAGGGTATAGGATTTAGTGAAGAAGAAGCAGTGGAAATACTCACAAAAGACCATACACAACTGAGTGCGGGGGAAAGGCAGCGGATAGTTCTTGCCCAGGTATTGATGAAGGAACCTGCGATAGCGATACTTGACGAGCCCACGGGAACGATGGACCCGATAACGAAGAAATTCGTGGCTGAATCCATAAGGGCGGCACGCGAGAACTTGGGGATAAC
>CAZXYJ010000072.1:0-269 GCA_964644925.1 uncultured Halobacteria archaeon
ACTTTTCGTTGTTAAAAACGCCGATTATTTCGCACATAAACTTTTCTTTTAAAAAGAAACCTTTGCTAAAGAAATAATTCTGCTGTTTAATGTCGTATGCGCGCAGGTTCTGGATGTCGTAGCCTCATAATGATTCCCTTCTAAGAATTTCCAAAACCTTCTTCCTCAATATCTCCTCTTTCGTGAGCATTTTTTTTACTCTCCTTTCCAACCTCTGTCGAGTAGAGCTCATAGCCACCTCCTCCCGGAAGCTGCTATGAGCCCCCTCA
>CAZXYJ010000072.1:369-6110 GCA_964644925.1 uncultured Halobacteria archaeon
TCAGGTTGGATTTTCACCAACTGGCTATTATGAATTTTGCTCGGCACACCCATACTCTTCCTCTTGAATATAAGCTTCCGCACTGAAAGGGAGGGCCCTTATTTACTATTCTTGGTTTTTTAAGCGGTTCTATGGGTGTCCTGACCGGAATAAATGGGCCTCAAATTGTTTTAGGATTGGTGAATCCGGGTTATGATGGCGAATTCGTAAGAAGCTGCATGATCTCCTACTTAATAGTGATCGATTTCATTACGCTGGCTTCATTTTCTATTTCTGGTTATGTAACAGTAGATTTAGTGAAACTTCTTATTTATTCCATTCCGTTCCTCCTTCTCTCGTATTTCGTGGGGACGTATATTCTGAAGTTCACAGATCCTGAGAAGTTGAAGCGAATGATGCTCATCATAACGCTCTTCGCGGGAATGCTTGCGATTTTGAAGTTCTTGCCGTCGTGGTAGAAGGTTTTTTAGTTAGAGAATTCATACATAATTTGTGGTTTGATTACGACATGAGTGAGAAAGGAAATGATTGCTGAGCGGAACACGGAGAAATATCGCGAGATGGGGAACGCCCGTAATACTGGAGATGGAGCGCCACAGGGGGTCATCTTTTGTCGTTCTTCGTATATCCGCTATTCAACGATGTTTTTGATTTGGTTCTTTAAGGAGGGGATATCTTTCTCCACGGTATCCCAGACAGCGTCTAAATCCACACCAAAATAATCATGGATCAGCTTATCTCTCATTCGTAGATCACCACCATCTCGCTTTTAATCTGGTCAATCAGGTAGGGACTTATCGATTTTTCAGTGAGCAGAGACACGGGGCTTGCTCCGTTCTCTGGGCAGCGAACGCTCAGCTTGAGGGGCGTGTGTGAAGCGCAGCGGAACAAAATGTCCGCGTTGAACCGGTTGTTAGGCGAGTCACGATAGCAGGTGTTCTTGGTGGAGTGTGTTGTTCACCCAGCAACCAAACTGGGCCGTAAGGGTCAATAATTGATACATCGGCATCGCCATATCAAGTTTCACATTTTTTGTGCGAGGATGCACGCTCTTGAAGTCCACCTTATTTTGTAAAAGGTCGATTTTGTAAGAAAAATGGCTAACAGAGTGCCGAATATGTCGAAACAATTGGTAGAGCTTTTCTTCATCGGGCTTCCCGCCGCCATCGGCAAAGGTTTGGATGTCGATACAATGTTTCTCGGTGATATCATCGAATGACGTGAATCCGTCTCGCTTGGCAGTTTCAAGGGTACATTTGAAAAACTGTTTTATTGTATTGCCATCATTCTTGGCAGCTTTATCAATAATCTCGATAATCCTGACTATGATTAGATAACAGAAAGAGAGCATGTTGGCGCCTCCTTCAAAGTGAAAATCCTTCCCGATGATATTTTTCTCTGAGCAAAAACTATTAAACCGCTTGTTGATCGCTTGGATTGAAGCGGAGTTGTTTTCATACTCATGGCAAAAAAAGTAGAGAAGTACTACTGAGTTGTATACCTCTATCCATTTGTCTTTGGGGATGGAAATATTTTTCATAGTTTAGATTTCTCCGTCTAACAGTTACGTTTATATTATTGCTCTGTATACTTAAAAGTTTTTGGATTCATTCGCATATACCCAAAATGCTGAAGTGAACGGGCACCACTGTCGAGTAGAGCTCATAGCCACCTCCTCCCGGAAGCTGCTATGAGCCCCCTCACAGAACCGGACTTGAGGTTTTCCCTCATCCGGCTCTTCAGAAGAACCTCCCTACCATTTTCGAGATAGGTTATGAGTCCAGTTTTGTTACCATCCTTAACCCGCCTCTTTGTGCGGTGGATGTGTCCCTGACCCAACGGTTCAACCGCCATCCCCTTCCCTCCATAGGCATTACCCTGCTTCATCGGTACTATGAGCTGGTCCGACCCCCAGAGTGTCATCTGTAATATCTTACCGTTTATAGGCTTGACATTACATACTCCAGTAAAGAGAACACTCTGGCACTCCCGAGTTCCCATAATATCCATTTGATACCGTGCCACGGTCTCAGACCCCGTCGGGCTCTCATCGCCTCGCCATGTTCCAGCGCTCCCTGCTATATTCCAAGACTGGAGGTTCGGACTAACGGCGGTGAGAATGCTGTCTTCCGTCAAATGGACAACGTCGACCACCGAGACAACGTATATTTCGGGGCTCAATCCCTTCACTTGCGTTGCAGCCCAGTATCCCATCCCCTGGCTTCACCACTGCCTGTTACCAGGCAGAATGCAAGGTTCAGTTCTGAGGTGGCGGCTAACCTTTCCTCAGGTTGGATTTTCACCAACTGGCTATTATGAATTTTGCTCGGCACACCCATACCATTCCCTCCTTCAGCGCTTTTTCCCTGAATTTGCTGGATGTTTGAGAAAGGTCAACCACGTCCACTTTGCAAGGTATGTTCGAGTTCTCCAGTTTTTCCCGTAGCAGAATGAGCTTTTTCTTGTTTATATATGGATGGGTTCATAACTTCCCGTTTGTATTTCTATTTTTCTCTCTACACTATCGTTTCTATCACCCTCGCATAAGCAGGTCGCGTAATAAAAACCCCGAATAGCAGCCCAACAATGATTACAATAGCGAACCCCCTTAATGCGCCGAGTGCCATAAAAGCAATCGCAAGCATCGCCACGATAGTGGTCGTCGCAGAAACGAATATTATACCAAATGCAAAGTCTATTCGTTTACGATACATTTTCGTGGAAGAGCGACCCCCGGAAAGCACCTCGTCCGTTATTATCACCAACTGGTCCACTCCCGTGCCGATTACCGCTATTATCCCTGCAATGCTTGGCAAATCCAACCGCCAGTGTATCACCGCTGCGAACCCTAATATCAGTATCACTTCACTGAAAAGCGCGAAAAACATTGGCAATACTATTTTAGGCTCTTGGTATCGCAGGAAAACGACCCCCGTAACGGAAATAAGAGCAAGCAAGCCCGCTATTAACGCGCCATTCTTGAATTTCGCTCCTAAATATGCGGGCACTTCTCCTGAACCTATTATCTCCACGTTTACCGGTAACGCACCTGCTTTCAGGTGTATTATCAATTCTCTTGCCTTCTTTCTCCCTTCCTCTTCTGGCCCCGTGTTTGCAGTCCACCGGTAAATAACCCCTTCTTCCAGTTTCTTGCATGCTTCGTCCGCAATCGGAGCACTGTACACCACTTCGTCGTCAAGTAGCATTGCCAGCTCGTGGTCCTCTGGATTATCTACGGCACCGAACGCAATCGCAGAATCTCGTAATGCGGTTGCTCCTTCCTCATTTAACGCAAAAGGTGCTCCCCATTCCTCATACTCCTCACCTTGCCATTTCCTTATCTCGCTCGTTGGCGTTGTCCCTACACTTTCTATCCCCCCGCTACCATACATGACATGAGCAGTGATATTCTCTATCTCTTCTAACCGTTGCCCTTTCGCTATGTCCCCTTTCGTTCCATTTGTCTGTATCCGTACCTCAAACTTCCCCGGCTTGCCCACAATATCCTCTGCAGTTCGGATATCTATGCCTGCTAAGTCTATAATCATGAGGTTATTCCTAACCGTTCTTATCGTAGTGCTCGCTAATCCCAGCATGTTTATTTTTGTCTCTATTATTTGGCGAGTCTCGTCCCTTGTTTCTTGTGTTACGTCATTCACGAAAAAATCTTCACCATTTGGTTTCTTCGCTATACTTCCGTTAATTTCCTTTAACAGCTCAGACAACTGCTCTTTTGTAATCCACTTCCTTATCTCATACTCGTATATCCCCTCTTCATCAGTTTTTAAAGGAATTACCTCTGTATCCAACTCTTCCTTAAGAAATTCGTGAACAGCAGTCGCATTAATAGGTGCATTTATCGTGACTATTGTGCCATTTAATTGCAACTGCAACGAACTCCCACCCACTAAATCCAGACCAAATCTCAGATTCCCGTCTATCCCGGCGCCAGAAAAAAACAACTCGCCATCGGGTCTCTCCGCTATGCTCCCGTTAATCTTCTTCAACGCCTCCGATAAACGCTCTTTTGAAACCTCTGGTCTTATCTCGTATATTCCCTCTCCCCGATAATTTACCTCTGCACCCAGTTCTTTTTTAAGAAAAGAGGAAACTGCACCCTCGCCAATGTCTGCATTTATCTTAGCTGTGACGGGCGGTGGCGGATATACATAGATGACAAGCAAAGCGGCAAAAACGCACAATATCACTGCCATTACCCTTATGTCCCCTAACAGTCCTTTTTCGCCTTTTTTCATTGTGTCCGTCCCTTATCTCCTCTCCTTCCCCTTCTCTACTCTACATACTCTATACTTCTATACTTACGAAAGTATATGATTCCTGTGCTTTAAAATTTAAAAGAATACAATGAATACACTAACAAATGTTTTCAGAAGTAAAAGAGGGAACCACAAGGATATTAATACCTACACAAACTACAAAGTCAATTTTTTATAATCCGCAGATGGAATTGTGCAGGGACATAGACATAGCGGGAATAGCTGCTTTTGTTTCCTCTCTGTCTTCACAAAAGATACCTCTGACATACATAGATGCGCTTGCTGCTACGGGCGTGAGAGGCGTTAGAGTGGCAAAAGAAGTTGGCTTACGCGTGGTTATTAACGACCGAAGCAGCTCCGCTTACGAAGTCATAAACCGAAACATAAAGCGGAATGCGGTTGAAGAAAGAGCGAAGGCGTATAACGAAAATGCAAATGTGCTTCTACTTCAGAATAAGTATGACCTGGTGGACTTAGACCCCTTTGGCTCGCCAGTCCCGTTTCTGGACGCAGCTTGTAAATCGGCGAAGAAGCTGTTGCTCATTACTGCGACAGATACCGCACCCTTATGCGGAGCGCATTCCGGTGGCTTGAGGAAATATGATGCGAAGCCTCTTAACACCGAATATCACAAGGAGGTGGCAACTCGTATTCTCTTGGGTAAAGTAACGAGAGACCTGTGCAAATATGACAGAGCGATATGGCCGCTGTTATCTTATTCTAAGGCGCATTTCGTAAGGCTCATAGCACAAGTGGAAAAAGGGGCGAAAAAAGCCGATGAGTGTATGAAACGGCTTGGTTTTATCGCGCATTGCTTCTCCTGCGGCAACAGGTTCGCTTTTTCTTGCTCCGACCTGATGGAACTGAAAGTAGAGAAGAAATGTGGGGTATGTGGTGCGAAAATACGCATTGCAGGTCCTTTATACATAAATGCAATAAAACAGAAGGGTTTTTGCGAACGGGTGCATAAAGAACTGGAGAAAAGAACACTGGGTAAAAAGAAAGAAGCAATGAAAATCGTTGAGACATCTATAAATGAGTTGGATATACCTTTTTTTTATGAGCATCACGCGATATGCAAGACGTTAAAAGTTCCTCCTTCTTCTATTTCGTCGTTAATTAACGCTTTACAGTCAAGTGGGTTTTCTGCGAGCAGAACGCATTTTTCAGATACTGCATTTAAGACGAATGCGAGAATGGAAGAGATAAAAGACATTTTGAAGGAATGAATGAATTATATAGTCATTCCGAAAATTATTAACCACAAGATCACACAGATTTTCACGAGATACCAAAGAAAACTTTTTTTGTTTTTTCTTTTAGTACAGGTTTTCTTTTTGTAAAAAAGAAAAAGTGTTGTGTTAATCGTGTGGAATCTCGTGGTTCATTATTGGATTTTCTCAATATACGCCTCGTTTTCTTTGCCTTTTTCTATTTAAAAATACAATTACCACTATTGCAACA
>CAZXYJ010000073.1:0-3435 GCA_964644925.1 uncultured Halobacteria archaeon
GTTACTTAACCGAACACGCATGGGTTTTAATTAACGAATTGTTAGAAATGAAAGAGCGCGGTTACTTAAAGCCTTTAAAAGGAATTAAAAAAATACAAAAACAGCTTCTTAAGTTTTATGTGGAGAAAGAGATATTAACCAAAGAAGAAGCAGAGAGGTATATATTGACAGAAAAGGATTTCTGTCCTTATGATATGGGCGAGGACTTTTTGAAGTGACTGGATTGAAATGAAAAAATCGTGTCAAATCCATTATCACCAATATCTCAAATCCTGTGGAAATCAACTTCACAGGAACTCTTTTTTGTTACAAAATCATTCACTTCGTTGCTCAACTGCTACCTCACACCTTCCAAATCATCCAAAAACGCCTTCACCGTCTCCTCCGTCACATGTGGCATTATCACCAATCGAAGCGCCTTTGGCATCCTTGTTACGGAAACGCGCCATCCCTTCGCTTCTAACGCATTCGCTACTCTATCCACCTCGGCTGCCGGAAAACTTAACGTTACCACGTTCATAACGGGCTCTATCACAGTAGAAATCCCTATCGCCTTTGCACCTTGCACCAACGTCCTCGTTAGCTCCATACACTCGCTTACTATCTTCTTCAGACCTTCATTACCGAAATATTTGAGGACGGCATAAGTAGCTGCTACGGATGCACCGCTTCTCGTGCCTATCAACGAACACTGCTCCTTGGTCGTCAGATAGGGTGTGAGCACCGCCAGCTCGCTTAAATACGATTCGTCACGAAACAGAATACATCCGGCAGGAATCGTGCTCATTCCCATCTTGTGCGGGTCTATTGAAATTGACGATACGCCTTCTACCGAGAAGTCAAAAGCGTATTTTTGTTCTAGAAACGGGATTACGAAACCGCCAAACGCGGCATCCACATGCAAGAAGATGTCTCTGCCTTTTGCAATACTTGCAAGCTCCTCTATCGGGTCTATCTGCCCGAATTCCGTCGTCCCCGCTATGCCCACCAGGCATATCGTTTTGTCGTCTATCAGTTCCTCCACCGAGTTCACATCTACCCTCAATTCGCCGTCCAGAGCCGCTTTACGTACTTCTATGCTCAACAGGTCCCCGATTTTGTCAAACGAGAAATGAGCCGTTTCCGGCACGATTATGTTCATCGCTTTCAGCCCGTCCCTTCTTTTCCTGTTCCTTATTGCGTGTATCGCCTGTATGTTCGATTCTGTTCCACCCGTGGAGATATATCCAAAGGCGTTCTCGTTGCCCAGCAGTTCCCCTATCATCCGTACTGCTTCTTCCTCCATCTCTTTTGCACCCTGGAATAGTCCTGAATCGCCTAAATTCGCTTCTAAGAACATCTTGTGCGCATACGCCGCTATTTCATGCGGATACGTGCACATCGAAGTCAAGATTCTCTCGTATGCCAAATCCTTCCGTTTCTTATCCTGAAGCAACTTCTTTACTGCTTCTATTTCCATACCTCGCTCTTCCATTTTTGTTGTATGTAAAGTATAACTTCCTTCTATTTAGGACACTGATTTACGCAGATTTGTTTTAGTTTAACATTGCTGATTTTAACCACAGATTACACAGATTACACAAATTTTGCCGTTTGTTTTGTCTGTGTTAATCTGCGTTAATCTGTGTCGCTACACCAATCATCAGTTCACCCTTTTTCCTCCCCCTCCCTCTCCTCTTCTTCCCCTATCGCCGCTATCTTCACCATCGCGGGTCGTATAACCTTTTCGCGAAACAAATACCCTTTTCTAACCACTTCTATCACCGTGTTCTCTGCATGACCCTCTCTCACTTCCTTTGAAATGACCTCATGTCTAAAAGGGTCGAATTGCTCACCTTCCGCTTTTATCTCCGTGACGCCTTCGCGCCCTAAAACCTCTTTGAACTGCTTCAATGTCATTTCCACCCCCTTTACCAGACCTTCCGAGTGCTTATTCTCTTTTGCGTGCTCTATTGCAACTTCTAAATTGTCCTCGATAGGTAATAATTCAGCTATAACGCCTTCGAGGAGATAATCGGCAAAATCGCGTTTGTCTTTTTCTGCTCTGCGCTTATAGTTCTCGAATTCTGCCTTCAAATATGTTAAATCCGTCAGATATTTCTCGGCTTCTTCTCCCTTTTCCCTCTCCCTCAATATCGCCTCGGTTTTCGTTTTCTTAGATTCCCACTCATCGGTTAAAATCTCCACAGCATCTCTTATCTCTTCCAGCTCTTCCTCGTTTAACGCTTGCTCCCCTTTCTCCTCTAACATCGTTTTTATTCTATCCAGCTCCTTCACTATTCCGCTTAATTCACCCCTCATGCCACTCAGTTTGCCTATTTCCGCCTCTACTGCTTTAACAGGAACGCTTGCTTCGCTTGTCAATTGCTCTATCCTTTCCTCGAATTCCTTTTTATTCACGCTCACACTTTTTGCCATTTTTCAGTAGAAAGATAAGCACCTCCATAAAAGCACTATTTCCTTTAATTGTAAATACGTTTATACGATTATGTTTATAGGCATAGACATAGGAGGGGCAAATACAAAAGTTGCCACGTCAGACGGCGGGTTTGTTGATTCGATTTATGCGCCTTTGTGGAAAAATAATACGATTTTACACGACCTGGTGCTGTCTGAACTGAAAAAGAAGTTTGAGCCCGGAATAGAAGCCGTAGGCGTGGTGATGACCGGGGAGCTGTGCGACTGTTTCGCGACAAAAAGAGGTGGTGTTTTACACATAAAAAGTGCCGTTTCCGATACGTTTAAGAACGCAAAATTTTTCGACCGGATGTGCACATTTAAAAGCAGTTCCTACGTTGATAAAGACCCTCTGTCATTCGCAGCTACTAACTGGCTCGCCTCCGCGAAGCTCGTGTCCGAGCAATACAAAAATACGATTTTCGTTGATGTCGGCAGCACCACAACAGATGTGATCCCAATAGTAGGGGGAGAAATAAAGGCAAAGAGAACAGACCTCGAGAGACTGAAATACGGCGAACTAATCTATTCGGGTATCTTAAGAACCAATGTTGCCACACTGCTAAAAAAAGTCAATGTGGGAAAGGGAGAAGAAGAGGAGGAATGCAATATTTCTTCAGAGTTGTTTGCTATAACTGCTGATGTTTATCTCGCTCTTGGATACTTAAACGTGGGAGATTACAGTTGTGAAAGCCCTGATAGTTATGCCTTTGCAGGTCGTGAAAAGGAGGAAAAAAGCAGAGTGAGTGCACTGCGAAGACTGGCAAGGGTAGTGTGCAGTGACCTTGAGGGGATAGGGGAAGATAGCGCAGTCGGTATTGCAGAGCAGGTAAAGAATGTGCAAGTACAAGAGTTGATTGATTCAATAGGGAAGATAAAGGAGAGATATGGATTGAGAAAGCTGGTAGCAGCAGGAACGGGCGATTTTATCGCTAAAGAAGCTGCTGAATCGTTGAACATCGATTTTTTGTCGCTTTC
>CAZXYJ010000073.1:3535-4729 GCA_964644925.1 uncultured Halobacteria archaeon
TTACTATTTCTTACGCCTTCTTTTCTTGTCTTCCTCCATCTGCCCCTCAACCGAAAGCAGAGCATCCTTCAGCACGTCAAGAAAACCCCATCTCCTCTTTCCTGCCTTCATCTCTGCTTCGCCTGCGTCTCGCTTTGCCGTTATTATTTTCGTGCCCCCCGGTTCGCTCTGACCCACATACAGTTTATCAGGCGTTTTCACGTGCACACCGATTTTGTAATATGAAACGCCGCCTTTGTCCCTCTCCTTTTTTATTACTATTTTTATCCAGTGCACCCGCCTGGCGAATCGGACAATTTTTCGCACTTCTGTTTCGATAACCCTATCTACGGATTCTTTATATTCCTCATCAATAGTACCTTGAATTTCTACATTTACCATCGCCCGCTCTTTAAGCTCCCTCAGATATTTCATTATATCCCGTATTGTCACGACTCCTCGTGCAATTCCTTCCTTTACGATAGGCACGCCACGTATATCGTGTTCTTGCATTAAATTCGCGACATCTGCGAGATTCGCATCTACATCGGCGGTTATCACCGGGGAACTCATGATGAGCGAGACGGATTGCCCCATTCTTGGAACATTCTCGCCTTTTATTTCCCCCGCGGTCATCTTTCTCTTCGGCTTGTAAATCTTTTTTAAAATGTCCCCTTGGGTAACTATGCCCTTTAGTTTCTCCTCGGCATCAACAACAAGAACTTGCCCGATGTTGCTTTTTCTCATGATGCTTCTCGCTTTTCCGATGCCCTCCGTCTCGTCTACACAGGCAGGTTTTTTGGTTATTGCCTTTCTAACCTCTGCATCTTTTAGGATGCGCGACCCGGCACCCCACTTCATAATGTCATAGTCCGTGACAATACCCGCAAGTTTCCCCGTTGCGTCAATTACGGGTGCCGCTCTCTGCCCACTATCTACCAGCTCACAGATTGCATCAATGGTTGGTATGTCTCTATGTACGCAGTGAGGGCTATACATAAGCCCATCCACGTTCGATTCGGCATTCGATACGACGAGCAGGTCTTGTATATTAATCTGATATATCTCTTTGCTATCAAGCACAAGCAAGTTGTGGAAGTTGTTCTTTTCCATGATGCCAATGGCTTTAGCTACTGAAGTATCAGACGTTATAGCAGTTACTTCCCTCGTGCTTATCTCTATTACAGGTTCGTCAAACAACAATGTTTCTTTCAT
>CAZXYJ010000073.1:4829-6079 GCA_964644925.1 uncultured Halobacteria archaeon
TTTATGCGACTCGGCGCTTACGGGATAGACTGCGATATATTGAGCAGAGAGGTTGTAAGACCGTGTTCAAAAGCGTGGTGGGCGGTAGTGGACACCTTTGGTAAGGATATACTGATGAACAATCTGGATATAGACAGGGCAACGCTGAGAAGGGTGGTGTTCGGCGATTCTGATAAGCGCAGGATTTTAGAACGGATAATACACCCCGAAGTGAAGAAGAGGTGTATGGAAAGAATAGAGGCGATAAAGCGAATAGAGCCAAATCCAAATGCACTCGTGGTTGTTGACGTGCCGCTGTTAATAGAGACGGGAACTCAAAAGGATTTTAAATTCGATAAGGTAATAGTCGTTTATGTCCGCGAGGCGACGCAGATAAGAAGGGTAATGGAACGCGAAGGGGTAACGGAGGAAGAAGCGAGGAGAATGATAGACATGCAAATGCCGCTGAAGGAGAAGCTGAAATACGCTGACATTGTTATAAATAATGAAGGCACGGTTGAAGAAACAGAGGAGCAGGTCAGAGAGGTGTTTTACTCAATGTCCGTGGCGGAAAACCATAAATCATAAATCCTGTATGTGTTTAGCTGAGGTGAAAAAAAACCACGAGATTAACACAAGAAGATGGTATTATATTCCGTTACCTGTTCAAGCCCAGCTCTTCGAGAATAAGCAGGTCCATTTCGTCTGCCAAATCAGAAAAGCGGTTCTTAAACTCCGCTATCTTGTCCCTCTTTTCTTGCTCTACCCCGGTCTTGCTAAACTTATGTTCAAGTTCCACCTCCTTATGAAAGATGTCGTAAATCAACGTAAAAATGCCGGGTTTTTTGCTTCTAAACTCTTTTAAGTCATCCCTAATATCTTCGCCCTTTGAATACGTAGCCAGTATCTCATCAAATTCCTCGAATACCGCGTCACTGTCTCTATAAAACTCGTCCATCGCCTTCAACAGTGTTCTTGGCACTTTCTCCTCTTCCCCTTTTCCCTCTCCTTCTTCTTCGGTCATAGGTTGGTAATAGCAAGTAGTTTTTAGTATTTATTTTATTAGTACAGCGTGCTATTATTTATGAAAGTATGCAAAACAAGAAACAGAAGGACAAAACCTTAGAATGTCCAAGATGCTGGGTGGCGATGAAGAAGCAGGAAGTGGATGTGCTGGGTCCCAACGTTATCATAGACATCTGCCCCAAGTGTCATGGAACATGGTTTGACAATAACGAGCTCAAAAAGATACTTGGGGACCGAAAACTCGC
>CAZXYJ010000074.1:0-2129 GCA_964644925.1 uncultured Halobacteria archaeon
GAAAAAGATGCCGGAATTGGGCGTGGGCTTCGCCACAAACGGATTTGCGAGCCAGCACACCTTTCGACAGATTATAGACCTCTGTTCTTACGTTACGTTCGAGATAAAGGCGTTTCACGATGACACGCACCGGGCGATAACAGGAGCGCCAGTCGAGCCGGTGCTGCGCAATGCCGAATACCTCATCAGAAAAGGTAAAGATAAGATACGTGCATTCAGAACCATTGTGATACCAGGGATAAACGATACAGAAATAGAAGAAATAGCACAGTTTCTCGCTTCTATTGACCCCTCAGTGCCGCTGCGCATCATACCGTTCAGACCCAACTATATTTTATATTATCATCCTGGACCTACAAAGAAGAGAATGGACGAAATCGGACAGGCAGTCTCGAAAACAGGTCTTGAAAACGTCTGGTGGAGAGGATATTACCCAATGGATGTATCAAAGCAAGCAGTTGAGACGGCGGCAAGGGAGTTTAAAGGTGTCAAGCAGGAAGGGGCAAAGCTTGCTTTCGCATATTCTAAGCTTGCTGGTTGCATCAAAGCGGATAGAAACTGTGGTGAATGCCCGATGAAGTTGAATTGCCCTGCAGGATTAAAAGAGCCGTGGTTGTTAGACGTAGCGTAATTACCCCTGCATCCTGCATCCGAACTTGCTCAATAAACGGTGGAAAATCCTAAACTCTAATTTCTACCTCCATACGACCTCACGAGCCTGTAAGACCCTATAAAGGGCTTAGTTTTGAATTTGTAATTTTGGTCATTGGGATTTGTTTATGATTTCGGATTTTTAATGCGGGGGGCGTGATTTGAACACGCGGACTCCTGCGAGACAGGGTCCTAAGCCCTGCGCCTTTTCCCGACTCAGCAACCCCCGCGCAAATTAACAAAACAACTTCGCTTTTCCTTAGCTCTTCGTCTCGGGCATTCATCGCGCTTCACGCCTCAGCTCCCTTGCTATTACCATTCGCTGTATCTCTGACGTTCCAACGACAATGCTAAGTATTTTTGCATCTCTGAAATACCTTTCCGCAGGACATCTCTTCGTGCAGCCATATCCACCATGTATTTGCACTGCGTTCGTAGCAGCCCTAAGCGCAACTTCAGAGGCGTAAAGTTTCGCCATTGATGCTTCTTTCGTTATTCGCTCGCCCTTACCTTTATCCGCAAGATAAGCCGCCTTGTAGGTAAGCAATCTCGCGGCTTCTAACTCCACTGCCATGTCAGCGAGCATAAATTGCACCGGCGGGAAATTGACGATAGGCTGAGAGAACTGTTTTCGCTCGTTTGCATACTTCTTTGAGGCGTCTAAGCAAGCCTGTGTGATACCGACGCCTATGCTGCTTATCCCTATTCTATCCCGGTCCAGCGTAGCCATCGCTATCTTGAATCCCTCTCCCTCGCCGCCCAGCCTGTTCTCTTCGGGAATCCTACAATCTTTGAACTCCAGTCCGCCAACAACACAACCTCGCATGCCCATTATATCTTCGAAGTTAGCGAACGAGAACCCCTTTGTACCTTTTTCCACGATAAAAGCACTCATTCCCTTCACATCCCTCTTTTTGCTCTTGTCCGTGTATGCTAAAACCACGTAGATGTCGGCAACGGCAGCATTCGTGATTAGCGCCTTTCTTCCATTCAGCACGTATTCACCGCCTTGCTTAACCGCGGTTGTTTCGATAGAAGCGGGGTCAGACCCGGCAGAGGGTTCTGTTAAAGCAAAAGCACCTGATTTCTCACCCGAGCACAGAGGTTGGAGGTATTTCTCCTTCTGCTCCTCTGAACCTGCGTAGTAGATGGGAAAAGAGCTAATAAGTCCCGCAGCACTTAAGAATCCAATGCTTGCGCTTGCGCTTGAAAGCTCCTCCGACACAAGCACATAACTCATCATAGTTGCATCTGCACCGCCGTATTTCTTCGGGAAGGGGATTCCAAAAAGCTTTAGCTCCGCCATCCTCTGCAATATATCCCGGGGTATCTTCCCTTTTCTGTCTATTTCGGCTGCCCGTGGTAGCACCTCCTCCACGGCAAACTGCCTGGCTATGCGCCGAAAAGCATCCTCCTCTTCTTTTAACTCAAATTCCATTTCCTTCTCCACAAACCTTTCTTTAAAAAAGAAAGCTTTA
>CAZXYJ010000074.1:2229-5942 GCA_964644925.1 uncultured Halobacteria archaeon
AAAAAGAAAGCTTTATCAAAGAAAAATAAATAAAAAGTTAGCGAGTGTGGGTTGTCAGGTGTGAGCATCTTTAACCATAACACCTCAAACCTGAAACCTATCACCTAAAAAAGGAGGCAAGCAAAACGAAAAAACCTGCGGTGAACATAGGAATGGTGGGTCATGTAGACCATGGGAAGACGACCTTAGTGAATGCCCTGTCCGGCGAGTGGACAGACAGACATAGCGAGGAGATAAAGAGGGGCATCTCTATAAGGCTTGGATATGCAGACGCCACATTCAGAAGATGTTCCGTATGCAAGGAGCCGGATTGTTACACCGTAGAAGAAACATGCAAGCATTGCGGGTCAAAGACCAAAGAGCTGCGGACCGTATCCTTTGTCGATTCACCGGGACATGAAGCGTTAATGGCGACGATGCTGAGCGGTGCTGCGATAATGGATGGTGCCGTTCTTCTTATTGCGGCGTCTGAACCGTGTCCACAACCACAGACAAAGGAGCATTTGATGGCTCTGAACTTAATTGGCGTAACGAAAACGGTAATCGCACAAAACAAAATAGACCTCGTATCAAGGGAAGAGGCAATAGAACATTATTTGCAAATAAAAGAGTTCGTTAAAGGGACGATTGCGGAACAATCACCGATTATACCTATCTCCGCGCAGCAATCCGCTAATCTGGACGTATTAATACAGAGTTTAGAGCGGACAATACCCACGCCGGCACACGCCGCGGATAAACCACCCATTATGCATGTTGCACGTTCTTTTGATGTGAACCGACCGGGAACGCCGATAGAAAAGCTGAGAGGTGGCGTAATCGGCGGCTCGTTGCTTCAGGGGAAGCTAAAGCAGGGTAATAAGATAGAGATAAGACCCGGTCGTACGGTGACAACGGGAGGCAAAGAGAAATGGCTGCCAATAGAAACGGAGGTAACGTCAATAATGGCTGGGGGTGAGCAACTAAAGGAGGTTACTCCCGGGGGACTAATAGGCGTGGGCACAAAGTTGGACCCGAGCATGACAATAGAAGATTCCTTAGTGGGGCAGTATGTAGGCGTGCCTGGCTCTTTACCGCCTACCTGGGACAAACTAAGTATAAAATTTCACCTGTTGGAGCGCGTTGTTGGCGTAGCAAAAGAGGTGGAGATACCGGAGATAAAAGTAAGCGAAGGGATAATGCTGAACATTGGAACTGCAACTACAATGGGTGTGGTGGTACGAGTAACGAAGCGAACCATTGATGTGAACTTGAGCCGCCCGATATGCGCAGAAGAGGGCGCTCGTGTGGCTATCGCGAGGAGAATAGGTGCGAGATGGCATTTGATAGGCGCAGGTGCTATAATTAGCCCTCATCCGTCTTTGGAAAAATCCAAATCATAATAGGGACTAGGGACTAGCCAATAGGGACTAGGGGTGTTTTAAGCGGTTTAAAGTTTGTGTGATTTTATAAATCTCCGTCACTAACCACATTGCCTTCTTCCACACTTCCAGATACTGATAGGAATTTATTACTTTCTCCATTCCTTCCTTATTTCCCTATTGCCTATTGCCTATTGCCTACCTGGCGATGCTTGCGATTTCAACGTATACCCATGACTTTATGCACCTGCGGAATTACCATAACATGTTCTAAATAACGCCCCGCGGTCGCAGAAAGTTCAAAAAGTTCCTTTACGTCTGGTACTACTATATCGCCATTTTGCATCGAGGAATGAGCCGTAACGGGCTGCAACACAAACTTTATGTCGAGACCCGCGAGGTCTTTACATATCTGCTCTATTTCTCCTGCTGGCGTATTCTTCACCACTACTACTTTCACTATCGTTTCTATTCCCCTGTCAACGGCAATTCGTATGCATTCGAGTTCGTTACCGTACAGGTTATCGTAATCTCGTTCTTCCACCGCTAAATGGTTTCTCAGCTTTATGTCAATCGAAGCGAAATCAAAATAATCTGCTACGGAATCGAAACGTTTTGCTGAATTCCCGCTTGTTTCTAAAAAATTCTTTAACTGCATGCTCTTTGCCTCAGCAGCTATCTCTTTTACGAACGCTGCGGAAGAGAGGGGTTCGCCACCTGTGTAGCAAATGCTGTGAAGGTCAGGAGTATAAGTGCGCAGTTTCGTTATACAATCTACTGCCGCCTTCGTAGACATCGGATTACATATTAACTTTTCGGAATGTATCATTGAAGAGCCACCGAAAAAATCGCAAAATTTCGGGTGGGCATCCTTCGCATAGGAAGTGTCACAATAAAAGCAATGGAGGGGACAACCTGCAAATCGAATGAATATCTGTCTCCTGCCTGTATATGGTCCTTCGCCCTGAAACGAGTCGAATATTTCAGTTATATAGCCTTTTGACATTTTTTTTTGCTTAGATTTAGCATGTGGATACATATAAACGTTGAATAAACTTTTTTTTTGTTTTTTCTTTTAGCACAGGTTTTCTTTTTCCTAAAAAGAAAAAGTGTTATGATGCTAAAAGAAGCTTTAAAGGGCGTATTAGATGAAACCGAATTGAAAAAAGTGATAAAATCTTATGACGTTATCGGCGATGTAATCATCATAAGACTTCATCCTGATTTGAAACCCAAACGAGCGATTATCGCCGAGGCACTTCATAATATCTATCCTCGAGTAAAAACCATCGCGGCAGTTCCTCTTTATTCTCACACCGATGGGTTATACCGAACGAGAGAACTGGAAGTGATATGGGGCGATGAGAACATGGAAACCATACACAAGGAGAATGGCTGCATATTTAAAGTAAATCCTGAGCTTGTTTTCTTCTCCCCGCGTCTTTCATACGAACGAATGCGGGTTGCCAGGAAAGTGCTGCCCGGCGAAACGATAATAAACATGTTTTCGGGTGTAGGCTGCTTCTCTATTGTGATAGCGAAGATGCAACCGCAAACGAAGATTTATTCCTTTGATGTGAACCCGTATGCGTATGAATATATGAAAGAGAATGTAGCATTGAACAAGATGGAGGGGAAGGTAATACCAATTCTCGGTGATGTGCGAGAAGAACAGAGAGATTTGAAGTCAGAAGCGGTAGGTGCAGACCGCGTTCTTATGCCATTGCCCGAAGAAGCACATTCTTTCTTGCCTGCAGCAATAAGGGCATTAAGTTTGGATTACCGCGGGGACACGGGTTTTATACATTATTATGACGTTTCCGCATGGTCGGTAAAAGGAGCGTGTGATTTGTTTACGGCATCGGCGCAAAAGGCAAAGGACATTCTCTCTTCTGCTTTCGGCGGCACGTTAAGCGTAGAAATAGAAGAGAAGAGGGTTGTGCGTTCTGTTGCGCCGCGAAAATATCACATGGTTTTGGATTTGCGTGTAGTGAAAACTTCCGCCCAATAACTCGCTACCTTCTCCGTTTTATCTTCTTCCTATTTATCTATAAGCCCCAGCCACGCCACACCCGACTTCAGTCGGGTGCATCCCTGCTGCTATATCGTCTCTCCATGGCTTATCTCAGCGTTGATAATTTATACAACTTTTTTAAATTTGTATTTCTGTTTTTGTAAATCAAAAAATAACTTTCCCTTTCTCATTAATTCTTCTGCCACCTTCTTCTTTTTCTTTTTCCATTCGGGTGTCAATATTGTAGGTTTCATCTTAACACTCCCGAACTATTTTTAATTAACTTTATCAATAAACTCTCTCTAATCTTAGATTTTTTTTCTTTTTCTTTGCTGTAG
>CAZXYJ010000075.1:0-5935 GCA_964644925.1 uncultured Halobacteria archaeon
GCTATACCGGTCAGCGTTGCCGCAGGCGTATATTTGCTGCCTGCTCCCTTTATCAATCCCGCCTTATCCATCGCCACTTGCACCTCCGGTTTCCATTCCCCTTTATCTGCTACGGTTATGCAGCCTTCCACTATCGCATCTTCGAGAGCATACGCTAATAGCGAAGTAACCGCACCTCCATCCTGACAAGCCTTCCTTATCTCCTCGTCTGTACTGACAACTTCGTACATCTCCTCAAGTCCTTCCCTCAGTTCCGGTTTCTCTACCCGCGGGCATTGATAATAGCAGTATCCACAATCCGGTGGACACTGCTGTCCTTCTCTTATCACCGGTCTTTCTTCAGAAAAATCTACGCTGAGATACCCGTAATCGAGCAATCTACACGTAGCGACACAGCCACCACAAAGCGCACATTTACCCTTTTCTATCACTTCTCTCTTCAAATCGCCAAAATCTCTTTTCTCTTCCATTTTTTGTCCCTTCCTACTTCTCGACTCTATTTTCCTTAATTTTAGTTTATTTGATTTAAAGAAAACAAGAAAGAACTTATTTTGCTTATCGTAGTAATTTTAGCATTGCTCTTGTTTGGAGCGTGGTTTGGGGTTTGGGTGTATTGAGGTGTGAGGAATATGGGAAACTCAACCAAAAAGAAAAACGATGGAATTCTTTTACTTGCAAGACGCTATGCGTCATTGCAAAAATATAAATAAAGGGTATTTATATACACGCATCTATTCAAAAGTCAGATGGTAAAAAATGATTGAGCAGTTTCTGCTAAAGAGAGGTATATACGAATCATGTTCGGATATATCGAAGTTAGGCGTAATCGCTTTAAAAAGGAGAAAAATGTGTGCTCATTGAATATATAGGTGAAGATTCGGATTACTTTGAAGAAATCATCATTGATGGACAAAGGTTTGAAGCAGAAGACGAGAATACGTTTACTGTCCCAAAATCTCTACTGAGAGGAGTCAGATTAGAGGAAATCAATCCGAACATTACGATAAATGTATGTGAAAGGGTTGAGGACGAAATTATCTTTATAACAAGCATACCGTACTCAATAAAGAATTTAGACAATACTAATGCAGAGATTTTATTTGAAGATTTTGGAAGAAGAAGATTATGGGATGGTCAAATTGGGTTCAAGCCTTATATGGAAACAAAAAGAGACATTATATTAGAACGTCAACAGGAGCTTGGAGATATTCATTTGGATTCTTATGACGATGACGGCGATTATATATTCATCAATTACTCCACTACTGTAGAGGCGGAAACATTGGGTCTATTAATTCAGCAAGCAGAACAAATTATTAAGGAAATTGACGGTGCTGCAGAGTTAACCTTGGGATCACCATTCAAAGAAGTCTGTGATGCTGAAAATGAAGCTGATTTCACTATCAGTCTCTTGGTCCCATTGCTCAGAAAAATGGGGTTCTCGGATGTTAGATATAATCATGGCAAAAAAGAATATGGTAAAGACATTGTCTTTTCAAGAAGAACCGAATTTGACGAATATGAATATTGGGGTGTGCAAGTAAAATTTGGAGATGTCTCAGGGAGAGTAAATTCAGATATAGACACTTTGGCAGGTCAAGCAGAAGATGCATTCAAAATGCCATTCTATGATGTATATACAAGATCAAGGCAGAGGATTTCCAAACTCCTAATAGCAATATCTGGAAAGTTTACAGAAAATGCAGTTGAGAAGATTTGCGAGAAGATTGAAAGTCATCCATTGAAAAATAACATAGTTTTTGTTGATGGGGAGAAGATTAAGACGTTAGCTGAGAAATTCCGAAGATGAAAAAGCGACTACGCATAACAGAGCGTATCTGGCTCCGTGCCTTCGGCACTCCGCCTAAATCCCGCCTTACTGCTGGACTTCAGATACGCTCGGAACGTTGTGTGACAGTCAATTAAAATTGCCATATCTTAGATGAAAAAGTAGGAAGTGAAACAATGAAAGATCTCTGGGTTTCAAGAAGGAATGGATATAGACGAAGGGGTACGAGTGTTTTGGAATTACGTGAATTATTTATGTTCGGAATTACCGCTTCCTCAATAAATGAACCCCTTCAATCATGCTTTTATGAAGATGATGCCATTAGCATTTTAGATAAAGTGCACCAACTTGACTTTGATACAATTGGTATAAAAAAATCTGAAGATGAACCGGTAATAGGATACATAAATTCATCAGAATTGACCGAAGGTAAATGTGGGCGCTGTACACATAAATTTCAGCTGTCTGATCTCATCTCTAATTCGACTCCATTAATCGAGGTATTGCCTATTCTCCGAGAAAAACAGCACGTATTTGTACTTTCAGGAAATTCGGTTGAGAGCATAATTACTCGTGCTGATTTACAAAAACCACCTGTTCGAATTATGCTTTTTGGACTGATAACTTTACTTGAAATGCATCTAACGCACCATATTAGAAAACTTTATCCTGGCAAAGAATGGCGTACCAAATTGAGTCAAGATCGAATCGAAAAAGCAGAAGACCTTATGAATATGCGTATCGAAAGGAATGAGAGATTGGACCTTACTGATTGTCTACAATTTTGTGATAAGAGGGAATTAGTTTTGGCATCGGATAAAATCCGTAGGGTTTTTGGTTTCGAATCGAAAAGAGTAGGTTCAAAAATTCTTGAAGATGTTGAAAGCTTAAGGGACAAACTTGCCCATTCCCAAGACATAGTCTCTGGAACTACGTGGGAAGATATAATTGATCTTTCAGGTAATATAGAGAAGCTAATCCTGAGTTCTGAAGAACACATTAAATAAACGATGAAAAAGAAGGAATTTGTTGACATGCGAACTACATACCATCTGGCTATCAGTAAAAATCTTGTAAGTGATGCTCAATGGTTGATCACGTGTGGTGACCCGGAGAGAACAGATAAAATTGCCGCTCATCTGGACGATTCTGAAATGATAGGCAATAATCGAGAATATAGAACCTGGATGGGGATGCTACAGAATACGAAAGTAGCAGTAATTTCACATGGAATAGGTGGACCAGGGCTTTCAATAATGCTGGATGAGGCGTTCAAGATTATGCCGGTATTAAAAGGGGTAATTCGTGTTGGCACCTCTGGCGGTATAAGTAAAGAAGCATCAGCAGGGAAAGTCGCTATTTCCGAAGGTGCGGTAAGATTAGACGGGGCCTCTTCACAAATTATTCCTGACCCGGAATATCCAGCCGTCCCTGACATCAGGATGACATACGAATTGATTCAAATGGCGGAAAAACTTGCGATTCCTTATGTACGTGGAATTACCGTTTCTACGGCAACTCTTTATACCGGCCAGGGAAGACAAGATGGATTTCGGGGATACCAGCCAAAAGAGCCCAGATATAGAGATGCCGTGTCTTATTGGAGCAGGCTAAGTGCGGTAAATATGGACATGGAATGCTCATTGCTTTTCATTATGGGAAGACTGTTTAATATCCCCTCCGCTTGTGTGACCGGCATTATTGACGAACGATTGAACAATTGAACAGCGGCGATATTATCGTTGAGCAGAGGGATATAGCAATAGAGAGGGCAATAAAACTTGTTATAGAATATCTAAGGAGTCGGATTTTCGATAACGAGAGGAAATAATACGAAAATGAAAATGAAAATAATAGACGCACCGGGAAAGAATAGTGTTTCAATAACCAAGCTCACAAGACGATGATTGATTGAAGCACTTTCGCCGACAGCGTATAACAACGGATAAAAAGGCTTCGTTTTACTTCGCCCAAATTGCCTTCGGCAACTTCTTTTATCCGCGGAACGTTATATTCAACCGTCTTCGGAACGCAAAAATAATGAATACTAAATCAACTATAAATATAGTGAAAGGGGTATTATTATGAAATCAATCGATACAGGCATGGGTGCTGCTTTTGCAAGAGCCATGGGAATGTTATATCCGAAAGAAAAGCGGCTTTTTGAAGATCCATATTGTGAAAAATTATTAACACCTTTTTACAAATTTTTTCTATTTCTCATGCGTTCGCCTAAAATATTTGATTTTCTTATGAAATGGGAGAAAAAAAGCACTCCTGGGAAGACGGGTTGGCTGTTTTGCCGTTTCCGTTATATAGATGATGTGTTAAAAGATAATATTGCAAAAAAAGAAATTAAAACAATAGTCAATCTTGGTGCTGGAATGGATTGCCGTGCGTATTATATTCCAGGTGTGGAAAAAATCCGTTACTTTGAAGTGGATCATCCCAAGGTTATAAAACAGAAAAAAGCAAAAATGAAAAAAATATTAGGGACGCTTCCAGACCATGTTGTTTATGTTCCTGTTGATTTTGAGAAGCAAAGTCTTGAAACTGAATTAAAAAAAGCAGGATACAATTTAAACTCCAAGACTCTTTTTATCTGGGAAGGAGTTTCCCAATATATTTCAAAAGAAGCTAATGATAATACTATGAAATATGTAGCGCAGGCTGCTCCTGGCAGTAAAATTGTCTTTTCCTACATTCTAAAAAGTCTTATTGAGGGTAAAGATCTCAATGATACTGCAAGAAAGGGCATGTATAAATGGATGGTTAAAGGATTTAAAATGTGGATTTATGGCTTGGACCCTGCTGAAATGAGTGATTATCTTTCAAAATATTCCCTTTCTCTTATTGAAGATATCGGATCAGAGGAGATGGATGAACGATACATGAAATTGGTAAATCTTGGTTTATCAGTATTTGAAGTTGAGCGAATAGCTCTGGCTGAGATAAAAAAGTAAAATTCTAGCTTACCCATCTGTTTGGACGTGATTTAAATGTCTCTGAAGTTGAAAGGATTGCTTTTGCTAAGGTTATGAGGCGATCATTAGCCATCTTGAGCGTAAATTGAAAACAATTATTACTTGCTATTTAAAACAGGCGCAACAGCACAATTTTCTTATTAGGGGCAATTGCTGTCCTGTTGATGGGTTATCTGTACTATATGGGTTTCTTTAACAAAATTGAAATAACCGAAAAGGAGATGGGGGCATACAAAGTCGCGTTTAAAGAACATATTGGAGACTACAAAGAAACAGGCAAGATTATGGATGAAATCTATTATTCTTTGTTGGATGATGGAATTGAGACCTATAAAGGATTTGGAATATATTATGATGATCCAAAAGTTGTTGAGAAAGATAAATTACGAAGTATTGCAGGTAGTATAATTGAAGAGAAAGATTATGATAAGATAGACCAGCTAAAAGATAAATACAGCATTAAAACGATTGATAAAACCAGAAGCATAACTACTGAATTTCCTTTTAAGAATAAAATGTCCATTATGTTTGGCATTATGAAAGTTTATCCTGAACTCAATAACTATATTGATTCCAAAGGTTACAAAAAAGGCCAAGTGATGGAGATTTACGATGTTCCCAATAAAAAAATAATCTATCTTGCAGAAATAAAAGAATAAACAAAGACATTATTAGGAAGACAGACAAGAATGCAAAATAAAAAATGCGGTGTTCGGAACTCTGCGGTTGCTTTGCAATCTTGCCCTTCAGGTCATATAACACGAGATAAACGGTTCGCATACGCTCACCAAAATTCCTCCTTCGGAGGAACTTCGTTTATCCCGAAAACGTTATCCAATGGATACTGTTATCTTTCGTTCAAAGGACTATGATTTTATTGTGATAAAAACAATGGCTTACTGGATCGTTGCTATTATCATTATAATTTTAACCAAAGGAAAACTTGGTTATTTAGGAGAAAATAAAACAAAAGGAGATTGAAATCAAATGTCAAATTTGAATTTATATAGAATTGAAAAAGATCACATACGAGAGAATTTGAATAAATACACAAGAAATGCATTTAAATTGCTCCCTAAATGTAAGAATCCACATATTTTAGATGTGGGATGTGGAACCGGAGTTCCAACAATAGAATTAGCAACAATATCTGATGGACATG
>CAZXYJ010000076.1:0-2744 GCA_964644925.1 uncultured Halobacteria archaeon
CACTGCCGGAATTTATGCAGAAACTATTAGATAGTGGCGGGCTGATTAATTATATTAAGAAGCAGAAATGATAAAAGCGGGAATAATAGGCGGAGCGGGATACACCGGTATTGAGTTAGTTAGATTGCTTCTGATGCATCCCGAGGTAGAGATTTCAGTGGTAACGTCCAGAAGATACAAAGGGAAGAAGATAAGCGATGTGAATCCCCATCTTGAGCCTTTTATCGAATTGGAATACGAAGACGTTGATACAAAAGAAATCGCAGATAGAAGCGATATCGTATTTCTTGCGGTTCCTCATGGCAGTGCGATGGACTACGTGCCGCAGTTGAGGGCACGGGAAGCGAGAGTGATAGACCTGAGTGCCGACTACCGGCTGGAAAAGGAAGAATACGAACGGATATACAAGCGGCAGCATAAAGACAAGGACAAAGAAAAAAGAAAAAGTGTCTATGGGCTGACCGAATTGCATCCCGAAGTGGCGGATGCCGATTTAATTGCCAATCCCGGCTGCTATCCTACGGGTGCGATACTCGCCGTTGCCCCGCTGGTGAAAGGAAATGAAGGCGGTGGACAGGTAAAACAGGTGGTATTTGATTCGAAATCAGGCATTTCGGGCGCGGGCGCAGAACCGTCCGCCAAATCGCATTTCCCCAATCTCGCTGAGAATATCGTTCCTTATGAAGTAACTGCACATCGGCACGTCGCAGAGATGAGGATGGAGTTGGGCGTAAAAGTGAGCTTCACACCGCACGTCATTCCTTCTATAAGGGGCATACTCACCACTGCGCATGTGTTCATAGAGGAAAACGAAGCAAAAACGCAGGATAAAATCGAAGAGATATACAAGCGGTTTTACGAGGGTAAAAGATTTATAAGACTTCGGAAAGGGCTGCCCTCTTTGAGTTCCGTGCGAGGCACTAACTTCTGCGATATTGGGTTCAAAAAAGAAGAAAAAAGCGATAGGATAGTGGTAATCTCGGCAATTGACAACCTTGTCAAAGGCGGCTCCGGGCAGGCGATACAGAATATGAATTTGATGTTTGGAATGGACGAAAGGGAAGGGCTGTGGTTCCCGGGGTTGGTTCCGTGAGTTTAGCGTGTTAGCGGGTTAGAGGTTTAGCAGGTTATAGTCATTCCGAAAATTATTAACCACAAGATTACACAGATTTTCACGAGATTATTTATAAACTTGTTTTTGTTTTTTCTTTTAGCACAGGTTTTCTTTTTTTAAAAAAAAGAAAAAGTGTTGTGTTAATCTCGTGGAATCTCGTGGTTCATTATTTTTCTTCTTCTCCAAACCGCTAAAATAAAAATCACCCTTCACCGAAGAATCTCCTCATTGCCGGGAACATCTCCATCATCTGCTCAGATGCTACATCTTCATAAAGCCGGTAAGCGATGCTCACTGCCAGGAGCAAACCAGTCCCGGATGCATTTCCAAGCGTGCCGAACATATTTGCAAGTACGCACAACACACCCAGGATAGCACCACCCATTAGCGCTATTTTTGGGATATACCCCTCCATCATCCGCTCTATCGTTGCTGGACTTCTACGACGTCCCGGGATTTGCATCCCTGACCGATGTATTTGCGCTGCCACGTCCTTAGCACCCATCCCTGTTGTATTTATCCAGAATAGAGCAAATATTCCACATCCTATGACCATAAAAGCGAGGTCAATACTTAGCCTCAGGGCAACTTGCCAGCCCGCGATGTCCGGCGGCACAAAAGCAGGGTACCAATCCCAGGGGCTATAAATGGGGTCAAGATAATACATCAATCCCGATATTGCACTGCCCGTTTCTGCATCATACGTCCCGAAAATAGTAATTCCACGCTTATAAAGCACTTGTCCAAAACCCTGTATGCTCGCCTGTAACGCTCTCACGAGAATCATTGGAAGCACACTTGCATATAATATCTTAATCGGAAACCTGCCCCGGGCACCTCGTGCCATCGTGTGCGCCAGCGGTATCTCCACTCTAGTGCTCTCAAGGTAAACGACAGTGAGAAATACAGCAATGGTTGATATAAGCGCTATCATGTGATGCTGGAAAAGGAAAACTATTCCGCCCTCCAGGATCTCGTATGGTTCTACTTCCCTTGCTATTTGTATCCACTCGGGAATCACACCCACTGCCCAGCCACCGACACGGATGGGGCTTATGAGACCTGATATTACCTGGTGAGATACGCCAGCGAGGATGAACAACGAAACGCCCGACCCTATACCCCATTTCGATACCACCTCATCCATGAAGTAAATAAGCATACCGCCGATGAAGACCTGAATAAAGAGCATGAGCGAGATGAACTGCAAAGATACACCAAGCAAAGAGGCTATTTCAGGGTCTGGCTTATAAAAACCCACCACGTATGTCAAGCTAATGAACGCCGAAAAGACCAGAACAAGCAGTTTCTGTATGTTCTGGTAAAACGCCTGGTCTCGAGGGTCGCTCAGGTTCAGTTTTATTATCCCCGCGCCGACAAGAAGCTGTAAGACAATGGAAGCATCCACGATTGGCATAATCCCAAGAGCGGTCAGCGAGAATGTTTCGCCTGCGAAGAGTGCACGCCACCTGCCGAAAAGGTCCATTGATTCGGGATGTAGCCCGAAGAGCGGGATATTTCCGAGGGCAAAAAAGAGAACGAGTATGCCCGCAGTCCAGGCTAACTTCGTTTTGAAATGAACGTGCCACCCCGGGCGTTCAACCATAGGGAATTTACCTAAAATAGACGT
>CAZXYJ010000076.1:2844-5891 GCA_964644925.1 uncultured Halobacteria archaeon
CGAGCCACCACCGCAGGTTCTTGTTCCCCTTATCCTTTTTACCCTCTTCTTCATTCTGCCCTCTTCTCTCCACAAAGCATGAATATCTTAAAGAATATCTTATACATGCATTATAATTTACTTTTTATATCACAACAATAGAATAGTTTAAGTTAAGTTATAAATGAGAGGGTTTGGACGAGATGACAAAACTGAATATAAAGGTAGAAAATGTAGTAGCAAATGCGAGAATTGCTGATGAGTTGGACTTGAACTATATAGAATCGCAGTTAGAAGATGCGGTGTTCACGAAAAAGAAGTTCCCAGGGCTGGTGTATCGAACGAAAGATCCAAAATCCGCGTTTCTTATCTTTCGTTCCGGAAAGCTAGTGTGCACGGGGTCTAAGACAGAGGAAGGTGTGCGGAAGGTGATGGACAAGCTCTCTGCTGACCTCAGAGGTATAGGCGTAGAGGTGGTAGAGCATCCGGAGTTCAAGGTGCAGAATATCGTTGCTTCTGCTAGTGTTGGGCGCGAACTCAACCTTGGAGCTATTGTAGTAGGGTTAGAGCTTGAAGGCATGGAGTACGAGCCGGAGGTTTTTCCCGGATTAGTGTACCGGATAAAGGAGCCAAAGAGTGCCATACTGATATTCAGCTCGGGGAGGCTGGTCATAACAGGCGGGAAGACAATAGAGGATTGTGAAAAGTCAGTGGATGTCTTGCTGGATAAATTAAGGCAGATAGGGCTGCTTTGAACGCATAAATAAAATGGAAGTGCCTGACGTGACTGACGGACAGACGGTTGACCCGAAATAAATAAATGAAAGAAGAAATAGATTTCTCGGCTTTCTCACCTACGGACTACCGGTATGCGGTGGATGAATTAAGGGATTATCTATCAGAAGAGGCTTTCGTGCGGTATAAAGCGAAAGTAGAAGCGGCAGTTGCGAGTGCTTTCGAGCAGCGAGGCATTTTAAAGGCGGAATTATGCGATGAAATAGTAGAAGCAGCATCGAAAGTAAAAGCCGAAGAAGTGTATGAAGAGGAGAAGCGTACAAAACATGACATCCGTGCTCTCGTTAATGTAATAAGAAGCGGGGTAAGCGATGAAGCGAAACCGTTCGTGCATCTCAGTGCCACTTCTTATGACGTCGTGAATACCGCAAATGCGCTCAGGTATAAAGACGCCGTGATGAACGTTATCATTCCCGATATGGTCGAATTGGAGCGAACGTGGATAGACTTAGCGCGCAGAGAAAAGGATACGCTGCAAATAGGAAGGACGCACGGGCAGCATGCTGAACCCATTACCTTCGGGTTCGCACTCGCGCAGTATGTAAATCGGTGGGGTTCGCAGATATTGAACGTGCAAGAAACGAGCGAAAACCTCATCGGTAAATTCTCGGGGGCTGTCGGTGCGTATAACGCCACGAGTTTGATTTTTGACGACCCGGAGGAGTTTGAACGCGAAGTGCTTGCTTTACTCAATATGAAACCTGCCGCGATATCCACGCAGATAGTTCCGCCCGAACCTATGTCTGATTTCGTGCATTCGATTATAAGCAGTTTCTCGGTTTTAGCTAATTTCTGCGATGACATGCGGCATCTTCAGCGAAGTGAGATAGGCGAGGTGTTCGAACGTGTAGCGAAAGAGCAGGTAGGCTCCTCAACGATGCCGCATAAGAGGAATCCCATTAGTTTTGAAGGTGTGAAGAGCCTGTGGAAAACATTCATGCCGCAGGCGGTAACGATGCATCTCGACCAGATTTCTGAACATCAACGCGACCTCACGAATTCGGCATCGCAGCGGTACACGCAGGAGTTACTGGTGGTTTTTGATTACTGCGTTAGAAAGCTACGAATGATTTCAGCGCGGTTAGTAGTAGATAGGGCGCGGATGCGAGAGAATTTTATGATTTCCGCAGACAATATTATTGCTGAACCGCTGTACATTCTCCTTTCTTACTACGGGCATCCCGACGCGCATGAATACGTGCGGAGGAAGAGTTTTCAGGCTTATGAAGAGAAAAAAACGTTGCGGGAGGTTATCGAGCGTGATGGGGAGATAATGTCGTATTTACGGAATTTTTCGCGTGAACAGAAAGAGAAGGTTTTTGATGCTGAGAAGTATATGGGGATAGCCGCGGAAAAAGCAGAGAGGGTTGCGGATTATTGGGAAGGGGTTTTTAAGACAGACTTTTACAAGAAAAAATAAGATGTCTACTATCAAAGGTTGGGATGAAGCCGCCAGATGCTTCTATAATCAAGATTGGAGGCACCTCATAGGAATTAACGAGGCTAAACTGAAAGACGAGCCGAACTCGGAGTTTTTGCTCTGGGAGACAGCGGACGCCTATTTCAATCTTGGTGAATACAAAAAGGCACTAGAGATCGGAGAGAAGATTTGTGAGTTGTATCCTGACAGCCCAAATGCGGAGGATATAATCGAGAGAGCTAAAGCCATGCTAGAAAAAAATGTCAAATAAAATTCGCAGTTTTAGGGATGGTTGATTGCGATGCAATAGTATATTAACCAATCTTTTAAAATAAAGATGGCAAAGAAGAAACGATATCGCGGACATTTCTGTAAGGTATGCGGGCGGATACTGCCAAATGAGAAATTCTCTGGCAAAGGACACGCAGCCCATATCTGCAAGAAATGTGCCAGGAAACCAAATGAACAACAGTCAGAAGAGATCGTCCTCAATCGCATTTACCGTGTGTATCAATATCATAACCTCTCGCGAAACAACCGGCGGATGTTGGAGAAATACTCCCACAGCCCAAAAGAGCAAATTAGGTCGGCGGCACGGGAAGCAATCGCGATTTTTAGGAAAGCCCCCTTATCTGACGGGATTCAACGCTCGGAGGAGAATTTTTTAGAGGAAGCATAGAGACAAGAAAAAATAAATTGTGGACACAGATTAACGCAGATTAACACAAACCTTTCTTTTAAAAAGAAAGCTTTACCAAAGAAATTTGTTTTTCTTTTAGCACAGGTTTTCTTTTTTTGAAAAAGAAAAAGTGTTGCGTAAATCAGTGTAAATCTGTGTCTTAAATAGAAGGAA
>CAZXYJ010000077.1:0-5879 GCA_964644925.1 uncultured Halobacteria archaeon
GCGGAAGAACGGGTACCATGTACTTGATGCGCTTCAGGATGCGCTTAGAGGGGATTCGTTTATTCCATCCGGCTGTGTAGGTGAGTAGTTACCTTTGATTAAACTTTCTTTCTTAAAGAAAGGTAAATTTATGAACGAAGACGTATATGTGCTGAAGATAGGTGGCAGTGTATTAACAGAGAAAGGCAAGGAGAGAAAGGCACGAAAAAGTGCGATAAAACGAATATCGAAAGAAATCGCTCTTGCACTCGCGCATACATCCAGAAAAAATCTGGTTCTTGTGCACGGTGCTGGGTCTTATGGACATCCGCAAGCGAAGGTATATCTGGCAAGTCGTGATGCAAAAGACGCTTTAATCACGCACGAATCCGCGAAAGAACTGAATCGGATAGTAACCTCGTCTTTGATGGAATCAGGAGTAAAGATAATGCCCATACATCCTTTAAGCGGGGTTGTATTCAGAGGTGGAGAACCGAAGTACAAAATAAAAGAGCAAATAGAAGTGGCATTAGAAGCGGGGATAGTGCCGGTTTTGCATGGCGATGTCATCATGGATGAGAAAGAAGGTTTTCGTATATTAAGCGGCGACCAACTGGTGGTGTATGCCGCGAAAGAGTTCAAAGCGAGCAGGGTTGGCGTAGGTACGGATGTAGATGGTGTTTTGGATGATGAAGGAGAAGTGATAAGAAAAATAACGCCTGCGGAAGTGGATAAGGTTAGCTTAAAAGGGTCTGAGCATGTGGATGTAACCGGTGGGATGAAAGAGAAGGTGCATCTGTTAGCAACGCTCGCATCCGAGAATAAGACCCCCTCAGTCATTTTTAACGCATCAAAGGAATCAAACGTGTATAAATTCTTGACCGACGATGAGGACTTGTTCGGCACGGTGATAAGTGCGTAGCAGTTGTTGGTCTTTAATAACCACAGATTACTGCAACTGCACAATTAACGAAAGTTTTATATACCTCGTTCATGTAGTATTTTAACAACCGAAAAAAAATGATGTTTCTGATACTTGCGTTTATCGCTGGATTGGTATATGGCTATGTGAAACCCGGGAAGGAAAAGCGCTGGGAACTGTTCAAAAAGGGTATGGTGTACGGTGTTATTCTTGGAATACTTTTTGGGTTTTTCGGGTTTTTGCTTGGTGGCCCGCTCCTCTTTGCGGCGGGTGCAATCGGAATGTTTATAAATGTGGTATTCCTTGTGATTGTGTTCATAGCGGGCACGTTCATTGGCGACTTATTAGAAGTTGCGATAAAACAATGAGCCAAGAAAAGACAATTAAAAGCGAGCAAATATACACGGGTAGAATAGTTAATCTTCGCGTTGATACCGTTTCATTGCCGGATGGAAGAACAAAAAAGCGTGAGATTGTCGGTCATCCCGGTGCGGCAGCTATTGTCGCTCTGATGGACGAAGGTGTGCTGTTGGTGGAGCAATACCGAAAAGCGGTTGAAACAGGAACGTTAGAGATACCTGCGGGTACGCTTGAGGCGGGTGAGTCGGCGGAACAATGTGCCAGACGTGAACTGGTTGAGGAGACCGGATTTCAAGCTTTGAAACTGGATAAGCTGACGGAGTTTTATCCATCACCGGGTTTCAGCAGCGAGATAATACATATTTTCAAAGCGAGTGGGCTGAAGAAAGTGCCTGATGCCGACGCGGAACTTCCGATAACGTTTGTGCCCCGGAACGAACTATTGACAAAGATAAGAAACGGCGAGATAAGAGATGGAAAGACAATAATTGGTGTGCTGATGGCGGCGCGGGCAGTGGAGCGGGAAAGGATGTCGCAGCAGGATTGACTAATGTAACGGGTTCTGGCAAGAAAACAGAAAATAAATTATAGACACAGATTAACGCAGATTAACACAGATGATAAGAATCAACACGGTTAAACTAAAATAAATCTGCGTAAATCAGTGTAAATCTGTGTCTTAAATAGAAAGAAGCTATACTTTATATACAATGACAAATAATGACTGAGAAGAAAGAATATATTAAGCTCTTAACTGATTTAAAAAGTAAAATAAGGCAGGCACAATATAATGCATATAGGGCAGTTAATACGGAACTTATCACGCTTTATTGGGATATTGGCGAGTCTATTGTGGCTAAACAGGAGGAATTAGGCTGGGGACAAAAGATAATCCAGAAGCTCTCTGAAGATTTACAAAAAGAGTTCCCTAAAAATAGCGGGTTCTCTTATGCAAACATAGACCGAATGAGAAAGTTTTTTCTTACCTATAAAGACAATCCAAAACTCGCACAACTTGTGCG
This sequence comes from uncultured Halobacteria archaeon, assembly GCA_964644925.1. Lineage (GTDB taxonomy): Archaea > Halobacteriota > Syntropharchaeia > Alkanophagales > Methanospirareceae > QEXZ01. The sequence goes on from CAZXYJ010000077.1 coordinate 2,284, forward strand.
AGAAATTCCATGGGGTCAGAATATCGTCATTATTGAAAAACTGAATGACGATTATCAGAGAGAATATTATTTGCGAATGACCGTCAGAAGCGCTTGGAGCAGAAACATTCTTGTTCATCAAATTTACCACCGTTACTTGAAATGCCTGATTGCGATAGATTTAAAAATCGGCAAATTTATTCCCGAATACGCGGGAAAGATGAATTTTTACCTTAATCTTCTGGACGATAAAGTTAAACTGCCGGATGAGAATCCTTCAATAGGGCTTATTCTGTGCAAAGAGAAAGACAATATTGTTGTCGAATATGCCCTGAGAAATATCACAAAACCTATGGGTGTAGCAAAGTATTATTTGACCAGAGAATTACCCGCGGATTTAGTGAAACAATTACCAGCTCCAGAGGTCATCGAAGCTAAACTTAAGGAACTGGAGGAGGAGAACGAGAAATGAGTTTGTCGGGCATTTCAGATATTATAGGTAATAAGCCGTTATCTCTATCTAAGTGCTAAGACCATCCACAAACTCCCTCTCAAGTACCGGAGCAGGCACAACGTCAAAAAACATGATTCCTGTCCTTCGTAATATTTCCAGAAACCGCTGTATATCTTCTTCTGACAACCCGTAAAATTCCATGAGCTCACTGAAAGGCGTGAGCAAGATGGAACTGCCGGCGGGTGTAACTTTACCTTTGGAAAACCTGTTCGCAGATACGTCACGCAGAAATGTCCTGATAAGTGCTGCGGTATCGTGCCCTGGTGATATTTCCCCTGTAAATTCCTTTCCGGTAACGGTAACGTTGACATTAGCGTTAACATATCCAAGGTATGCTTCTTTGAATGTTTCATAAAAATCCGTTTCAATACAATCCAGGACGTCTTCATAATCCGGATACGCAGTATGGTCAACCAGACGCATAAAGAATTCCTTTCCCGCATCTATCGCTGCTGTGTCTATCAGCTTTTTGTCTTTACCTCGCAGGAAAATGGATAGGTAAGGTTTCAATCGCCCCTCTATCTTTCCCTCCTCGCTGTACAGAGCGGGAATGTCCGTCCTCAACCTCACCCGGAATCGCACTAACAGTAAAGCCACATAGACACCAAGTGCTTTTGCATTGGTATCTATCCATTCTTTTCTGAACCATAGCACGGGAATCCCCCCTTCATCACTCATTGTATGTATATGTCCTCGATTCTATTTAAGACACGGATTTATAAGGATTCTTTTCATCTTGTCCGTGTTAAATAAGCCCTTTCTGGGCTTGCGGGAATGTGGGCAGAGCCCACAAGCGTTAATCCGTGTCAACAATTTATTTTCTTGTCACTTTTCAACGACTTAATCTTTTCCAAGAACTCTCTAAGACTTATTTCCTTCGTTAGCTCGGTATTTTTCTTCCCTTTTCCGTGAAAATGAGGTATTCGCTCATCAAGATGATGCACGTAGCCCTCACCATATTTTATCTTTAAGGCGTTAATGTCCGGTGCATTATCAAAACCAATTACCACCAAATCCATATTTATGATTTCATCAAAATGTCTTCTAACCTCATTTTCCATTCTTCCAGTTCCTTCTCCCAGTATTCCCACTCGGTCACATCCCCTTCCCAATCTTGGCTTATCTTTTCAACTCCCTTTAGCCTCTCTTCGTTTGATATTGTTTTGATGAATTCAGCATAGCTACTGTCGTATTTCTTCTCAAGTCTTGCGATTTTTCGCTTTGATTTCTCAATCCTCTCCACGCACTTATCTATTAGATACTTCCGTAGTGCGTTCTCAACGATAGCGTCTGCACTACCTAAAGTGTTTAAAATTTCCAAATAACCTTTTTTGATGCTGACTGTTGCCATTTTCTTTCTTCTTTTCTTTTAATTGTATATAAACTATAACCTTGCTTCTATTTGAGACATGGATTTTTTCTTTTTTGTTGGGCTGGCTGCATATTTTTAACGGCATTACTCGTTTCATCTGTGCTAATTAAGCCCTTTCAGGGCTTGCGGTGATGTGGGCAGAGCCCACAAGCGTTAATCTGTGTCTATAATTTATTTTTTAGTGCGAGGAACAAGAATATTTATAGGCAAAAAAATAAAAAAGGGAAAAAGTGTATGCTTGTACGTACGCACGCACTTCCCCTTACCTTACCTTGGCTTAGCTTACTTTATTTTATTTTATTTTACGTACAGCACACCTTTTGCCTTCTTCTCCGTCATTGCGAGGTCGCCGGTGTATTTCTTGTATTCCTTGCCCTCTATTGATTCCGTGCCTTCTAATCTAAACGAGGGTATCATATCCCGCACATTACCCTTCACCGTTATCTCGCCACCGGTCATATCAGCACCGGGCATTACCGCATCGCCTTCTATCGTTATTTTACCGCCTTTCATGTTCAATCCCGTGAGAATATATGCGTTTCCCTTTATCGCTATCTCGCCGCCCGCCATGTTTTGTGCGATACACTCACCTGCATTTCCGCCCACGACCACCTTACCGCCGGTCATACCCGTCATCTCGCCCCGGTACATCGCACATAGATTGTCGCCTGCATCGCCTTCTATAACCAGCTCGCCACCGTGCATTTCACGACCTGCCCAGCAATCTGCAGCCCCCTTTACCGTTATTTTGCCGCCAGACATCATCGCACCGCAGTGCATGTCCACGTCACCCAAAGCCTCTATCTCTCCTGCTTCCATTCCATCGCCTATGTGCTTCACCCTCGACAAATCGCCTTCCAGCACTATTTTTACTTCTTCAGCACTCCCTGCTTCTCCGTTCACGCTCACGTCAAACAGGTCGCCTGTATTCTCTTCCTTGTTTCCCCACCAGACCTTCACCGCTTTTATCTCCGCTTCCGTCTTTCCTGCAAGCTTATCCGGCGTCAATGAATCCACCTCAACAGGTATCTTCACAGCTCCGTTCGTAACTTCTTCCTTTATCTTTAATTTTATCGTCTGCATTTTTTCTCCTCCTCTATTAGCTCCTCCAGGGCGCTTTTATCTCATAAGGATTCGGTACGTAAGCGTCCTGCACAGCATAATTATTGAATGTCACCGAGTAGTAATGGTCGAATTTGTCCTTTAACTTGACCATCATCTCATCCGTCAGCGTATCGTCACATTCCGGCGTCACGAAATACGTCTTTCCCGCAGGTGTTGCTACTACCTCTCCATCTTTCACCACGATTTCTCCGCCTTTTATCGTGTATTTCGTGTTCAAGAACGCTTTCTGAATCTTACCTGCATCTCGCTCCTCCGGCGACATATCAAAAATCGCAACGTCACCGTCAGCGCCAACGCCAAGATGCCCCTTGCCGTGCTCGTGCAATCCCAGAGCCTTCGCAGCCATTCCTCTTGTTATTATCGCTATCTCATTTAAGTCGTACTCGCGGTCTATTGAACAATATTCCGCTCGGTCGTATATTACCTTGTGCATATCCTCCGCAGACTCATCCCGCCTCTTCTTGCTCATCAGCATCGAAATGATAATCGGATACCCGATGAACGGTCCGGCATTTGGATGGTCGGTTGTGAGTGCCAGCTTCCACGGGTCTTTAACCAGCAGTGCCAATTCCTGCCCTATTGCCCATTGAATGGTATTTACCGGCG
>CAZXYJ010000078.1:0-5832 GCA_964644925.1 uncultured Halobacteria archaeon
TGGCTATATCGATATGTATGCTGATATACTTCAACAGGAAAGGATGGTTGTGAATAGAAGAAAAGTGGAGAAAACTGAAAACACATATTTCTTCGGTATGATATATACTTAAGTTCATCCAACACCACTCTGCTGGAGTGCCAGATAAATGTTCCATAACCCTAGCGTGATAAATTGAACTGCTATTGCACCTAAGACAAGCCCCATCATCCTTGTGATTACCATGCTTCCGGTCACGCCGAGCACGCGATGAATTTGCTCAGACATTCTGAAGAGAATCCCGGTTATGAGGAAGGTAAGGATGATGGATATTAAGACGATTACCTTGAAAGGTATCGGCTCTGCGGTTTTCATCAGAACGATTGCAGTCGTTATCGCACCGGGACCCGCCAACATCGGGACCGCGAGTGGAAAGAAAGATATATCATCCCTTTCGCCAGACTCTTTCACCTCTTCTGGCGTATGTTTCGCTCTCGGCTTTCTTCCCTGCATCATATCCATTGCAATCGCCAATATCAGTATTCCGCCAATAACACGCAGTGAATCGACCGTAATCTGAAAGAAAGAGAGGATGAAGTCACCAAATATTGCAAAGATTAATAGAACGAGACTTCCAAATATCGCTGTCTTCTTTGCTATTCGCTTCTTTTCATCAAATCCTCTATCTTCGGTCAATGAGAGAAAGACCATAACATTCCCAATGGGATTAACGATGACGAAGAGGGCGGTGAAAGCCATCAGGAAGAATGTATATAGGGTATACATAATGTTTTGTTATTGATTGAAAAGATAAAAGGATATAACTCCTTAAACTTGCAAATGAGATGTGTCTTTCAGGATAAAACCACACTTTACTAATATTGCGATAACCTTGCGATAGCGGTTGATATGGCGGTACGTGCGACTTATTACGTCGATTTTACGAATCGGCATTTTATTATTATTTCTTCCTCTCTAAGACCTCTTTTACGGCTTCAAGAAAACCTTTTACGACATCTTTCACTACTTCCACCGCTTTATCACCCGCTTCTTTCGCGGAGTCAAGAGCTGCTTCTGCTGCATGTTCCGCGAGGTCAGCGGCTTTGACACCCGCCTGCTTCGTACCATCGATTATGCCCTCAGCAGCACCTTTGGTGACCTCAGCAGCCTCTACTTCCGTCTTCCGTGCGCCTTCAATTGCACCTTTCATCGCATCCTTAGCCACGGATTCCACTTTCTCCCTCGTAACTTCGGCTCCCTCCAATGTCTTCTTAACAGTATCCCTGGTAATCTCAACTACCTTTTCTTTTATGTCTTCCCCTTTCTCAACCGCTTTCACCACGGCTTCTCTAACGGCTTTTGACACCTCACTCTCTTTTTCTTCCATGTTTTTTACCCCCTAATTACATATTTGTGTATAAAGTACAACTTCTTTTTATTATATTAAATATAGTATTTATAATAATTATGATAGATTCAAAAACAAAATTAGGAGGGCATGAAGCCCACATGGACCATGCTGTCAGACGAGTGAAAGCGTTGATGATGGACTGGGGCTTTGCAGAAGGCTGCAGCTCCGTTTATGCCGTGCTCCTTACATCTCGAGAACCGCTGTCCGCGAAAGACATAGGTGAAAGAACCAGCTATGCTTACTCTTCTACCATAAACTATCTTAATACGCTCATACGGATAGGTCTGGTGGAACGGGTCAGAAGCATCAAAAGGAACGTGTACATGGCGAATGTGAACTTCGTGGAACTGATAAAAGCAGAACGTGAGAAGGTTATGGGTCATCTCAAGCAGCTTGATGAGCTCATTCAGGGAACAAAAGACCTCGAACATCTCAGCGAGAAAGTTGAACACGCAATCGCCTATCTGGGAAGGGTTGAAAACGCAGTGGCAGTGGATAAAGAGGAAGGATGAACAAAATAGGGCATATACTGCAAAAAATGAACCACAGTCCTAAAATCGTGCTGACCGCAGATGAGACAATGATGAGCAAGTACAGGTGGGGGATATTCGTAGGCTTCTCCTCCTGCATGCCGCGGGGTATTATACCTGATTGGTTTTTTTTTAACGTTTGGTCGCCGCCCACGCCGAGTGAAAACGGGAGAGCGCGGTATGCTGATTTTGGACTCAGAATTGTAGAGGCGTGTTTAGCAGAAGTCTTTGGCGAGGACGAAGTTGCGGTTGTGCACCCACGTGATTTGGAACATATAGTTGGCAGCAGGACGGAAATAATAGGCATTGGCGGACATGATTTTCTGGGCATCAATCCACCGACTTCGGAGTTCGTTGACATGCTTAATACCGGACCCCCTTACAACCGCGTGAAATTCTTTGAATTGATGCAAAAGCCGGTGATGCGGGAGAAGACAGTGGTGGCAGGCGGTAAAGCAGCGTGGCAGTTAGCAGATGAGACGATTATGGACAAACTGAATATTGATTATGTCCATCTTGGGGAGGGTGAAATTACCGTTCCGGGGATGTTTAAATCTATACTTGCGGGTGAGAAACTGCAGAGGATAATAAATGGAAAAGAGCCAAATGCCGATGAGATACCCAACATCCGGGGTGTCGATTCACGGGCTGGTAGAGATAAGCAGGGGCTGTGGAAGAGGCTGCTCCTTCTGCACGCCAAGCGTGCAGAGGCTCAGGTTTCAATCCGTGGAGCACATTGCAAAGGACGTGAAGACAAATATAGAAGCGGGTCAACGTTCTATCAGTCTCCATTCTGAGGATGTCCTGCGTTACGGTGCCCGTGGGATTGCGCCGGACGAAGAGCGAGTGATGAACCTGTTCAGGCGTGTTGCATCCATAGAAGGAATAGAGAGGATTGGAGCGAGTCATATAGCCCTTGCCACGGTATACCATAATCCGGGTCTTTTAAAAGCGGTTTCCGAAACGTGCTACTCCATGCTCGACCAGAATTGGCTGGGCGCACAAACGGGGATAGAGACAGGAAGTGCACGACTGATTGCGAAACACATGCGAGGTAAAGCGTTGCCGTCGCCTCCAGAGAAGTGGCAGGAGATAGTCACACAGGCTTTTGGACTCCTTGATGACAATAACTGGTTTAACGCGGCAACAATGATAAACGGTCTTCCAGGTGAAAACACGGATGATGTAGTCGAAAGCATAGAACTGGTAGAGGATTTAAAGGGGACTTTGTCTCTCATCGTGCCGATGAACTTCGTTTCAATGCGCGGCTCCGCTTTAGATAGCGACGAATCGTTTACCATGGCGAAGATGACGCCAGAGCACTGGCAGCTTATGGGCGAGTGCATAGACCACGATTTAAAGGTTGCACCAGAGCTCTTGAGAGAATACAAGAACACTAAGGACATCAAAAGCTGGTTACTCAGCGCTGCGGCAAAGCGTATGGCCAATGCGCTAAAGAAGTATGTAAATCAGATGAAACAGGGTGATCCGCCGACTGAACGTAGAGAAGTGAGTAAATGGCTCAATCCGGAGATACCGGACTTGAAAACAACAAATCACAAATCCGAATTATCTAAATTCAAAACAAAAAGTTTGTTGAAACCTTTAAATACCCTAAATTTACATTTTAGTAAAAAGTAAAAGATGGGTGGTGATGAAAAGATGACCGAAGTGATGCAAGAAGTGTTGGATTCCTTAGCGAAAATAGGGAAGCAATGGGGCTTAGGGGCGCCTGTGGGTCGCGTCTGGGGCTTCTTACTGTTCAAGTCTTGTCCCGTAACGCAGCGCGAGATAGAAGAAGGCACGGGCTACAGCAGGGGATTGGTCAGCCGAAGCTTGAAGGTATTGAAGAAGGGACCGATAATTGAAGTAAGTAGAGAGGGAAGAGAAATCCACTATTTGGTTAATACCTCACTGACGGAGAGTTTTGGTGAACTGTTGAAGCGATTTCTCGCGGATAACATAAAGCCGATGATTGAATTGCTATCCACGAGTCAGGATAAAATCGGAGATGCAAAAGTGAAGGAGATATTTCATGCACTCATAAACGAGTATAAGAAATTGAACCTCGCTGTTCTCCTGTTATCCAGAATAATGAACGATATAAATACGATGCCCGTAGAGGTAGAGAACGTCGAAGAAGTGGCAGAGAAAATCTCAATGAAGATAATGATGTAAAGGAGGCGATAAGAAATGAGTGAAAATGGTAAAGGAAGAAAGTTGGTTTCGCTATGCGCAGCCGGCATAGCGCTTTTTATTATTACTGATGTAAGAATCTAAGTAATGCTGCTAGAGAGGATTGTTTACGCTTCGCTCAAATCCCACTTCTCGAGACTTCTGATACACGCAAAGCGAGATTCACCACTCTTCATCAAGCACCTTCATCCAAATAATACAAGCAATCGTATCTACCAACCAATTCCTTTATACTCTTCATCCCGAACCTTTTAAGCACATCAACAATCTCGCCTCGCCATGCTGCGTACAGATTAATCAGATGCTGAGCACCCCATTCTATATCAACCGCTCTGGAAAGTTCCGGGTCGGTCGTTGCTATCCCTCGTGGGCATCCCCTACCGGATTCACAATTACCGCACCGCACACAACCCAGTGCAACGAGCTCGGTAGTGCCGATAACGACGCCGTCAGCACCCAGCGCAATCGCTTTTGCCGCATCGTGGGCTGTTCTTATGCCGCCACTTGCGATAAGCGTCATTTTATCTCGCATACCCTGCTCCTTGAGGAACTCATGCACCTTCGGTATCGCATACTCGATAGGCATTGCAATGTTCTTTTTCGCAATGTCGGGCGCCGCACCCGTGCCCCCGTAACTACCATCCAGATGGATAATGTTTGCACCTGCGTAATAGCTCCCCACGGCGACCATATCTACGTCCGTAGGCGTTGAAACCTTTACAGAGACAATGACATCAGGATTTATCTCTTTTACCCAATCTACATGTTTTTTATGGTCTTCCACAGAATATACGCTATGGAATGGAAAAGGAGAGAACAGGCTACTCCCTAGAACCGCTTCTCGCATACGTGCTACTTCGGGTGTTACTTTATCGCCCAGTAAATGCCCGCCAAGACCCGGCTTTGCTCCCTGTGCGTATTTGAATTCCACTATCTTTACACGTTGAATCGTATCTTCCATCACACCAAATAACCCGGTTGCTACCTGTGTAATCACGTTATCATCGTATTCTTTTAATTTTTCCGGATAGCCACCCTCACCCGTGCATGTAAATGTGCCCCATGCTCTCGCCGCTTTTGCTCTTGCAAGTATTACTGATAGACTGACAGAACCAAAGGACATCCCACCGCCATAGAACGGTACCTCAATACTGATTTTCTTCCCCTTCCTTCTATTGAGGTCTATCTCGGTGCTTATATCTTCGTCTTCAATCCCGTCCTCATCTTTTGGGAAATTGAAGAATATGCGGTCAAAACCACCCCCTGAGTTTCCAATTTCATATCTTCGCCCTTTAAGCGGCATTCCTGTCTCTGCCTGCTTCCATGTTCCAATTATAAGGTCTCGAGTCCAGCGATAATCGCCAATAGTACTGTATTCAGAACTTATGTCAAGAGAAAGCGCTTTTCGGGGACAGTGATTGACGCAGTAAAACAATTTATCTTCGCATGAAGTGCCTATGCAGAGGTAACTCAAAGGCGTTGAAACCCTATTATAACCTGTTTTTCGCTCATGGACTCCGAACGGACATACCTTAGCGCATGTGCCGCAGTTTATGCATTTAGAAATGTCCCTTTTTACTTCTATCTCACTTATCTCATTCGGAAATCTTGTAGGAGCAATTTCAATCGCTGGCATTGTATGATACCTCCTTCACAAAAACCTTACCAAACGTCTCTTTCTCTATCTCTTCAATGAATATCGCTCTGCCTACTTCA
>CAZXYJ010000079.1:0-3532 GCA_964644925.1 uncultured Halobacteria archaeon
GATATACCGAAGTTATATGCCATTGTGTCTCAACTTTAAGAGAATAGAGAACAGAAGAGAAAGGTATAGAAATATGCAAATCTTAAGCTTTCGTATTGAGAACTTTCGCAATCTTCGCCTTGCGGAATGCTCCAACGTTCTGGACTTCATGGTCATCTGCGGAGGTAACGGTTGTGGTAAGAGCGCATTACTAGAGGCGCTTATGACAGCAAAGGAATATGCTGGCAGCTACGGCAACTTCAATTTTGATCCAAGTGTGGTCTCTGCCGACGCAACTAAGGCGACAATAACAATGAAGTTAGCGTTTGCGGAAAGCGAACGATTGTTTGTCAAAGAGAAGTTCGGAAACGAATGTCCCGAAACAGACGATGTCATTATCGAAATCAATAAGGGCGGTGGGGCACGAACAATAAAGCGTACAAGTCCAGTCAAGCAATTGCTCCGTTACTATGGCCATGCTATGGGGTCTCCTGGTTTCTTTGACTATATCAACGCTTATCGCCACGCCCCGAAATCTCGCCTTCAGACATGGGATGCCAGCTATCTAAGCGATGAGCATACCAAGCAAACTTTAGCACTTGGCGAACAAAAGTTTCAGTTAACAAAACAATACCTTGCAGGCATTAAGATGCGAGATTTGCAAGAGTTACAGACCTCTCTTCGATCTGGAACACCAACACATAGGGACTCGTTGGAAGAGATAAGAAACTTTTTTAATCTCTTCTTTGCTCCGATGAAGCTTAAGGACGTTTTCATAGATAAGTCCCCTTTTGAATTCGTTATCTCGACTCATGCAGGCAATATTGACATTGACGATTTAAGTTCTGGCGAAAAGGAGATTCTCAATATTTTCATTCGGTTCCACCAACTGAAACCGAATGGAGCAGTGATTCTGTTTGATGAGGCTGATGCGCATCTTCACCCCGATCTCGAACGGCGATACTTAGAAGTATTGAGACGGCTAGGACAAGACAATCAGCTATTGCTCACAACACATTCACCAGAGATGATGATAGCTGCGGGTACAGATTCTCTGTATACAATCCTTAAGGAACCACCGCAAAATGGCGGTAATCAATTTGTGCGTGTAACTCATGATGAGCACATGCATAGCGTTCTTTCTGAGTTAATGGGGTCACGAGGCATTGTCAGTTTTAACCAGCGTATTGTCTTTATCGAGGGTGAAGATGCATCTGCCGATCGCGAGATCTATGAGGCTGCATATCCTCCGGGTAAATACAACATCAGTTTTGTGCCCGCAGGAAACTCTGCTACGGTACGAAAAACAGCAGAACAAGTAAATGCGCTGTTGACAACATCGATAGGTTTCCAACAGTATTTTAGCATTGTTGATGGAGACATTGAGCGCATCGAGTCTGATCCTACAGAAGGTAAAAGATTGTTTCGCTTGCCAGTATACCATGTGGAAAACCTGTTACTCGACGATAAAGAAATCTTAGAAGTGACCCGTTCAATGATGGGCTCAAAGTGCCCCTACAGCACAGCAGATGACGTAAGTAAGGATTTGCAAAAACGTGTTCTTTCGGATACTCACTTGAAGCCGTATGCGCGCGCGCTCTTAGATGCTCAGATTGCGGAAACAGCCAAAGAAGCTTATGACGCAGTGTTCCAGAATCGAGCCGACTCAACAGTTCAGCCTGCCCGCGTTGAGTTTTCTGACATTGAAGCGGAAGCGCAGGCCATATTGAAATCTACTCTTGAAAACGATACATGGCGAGGCAAGTGTAAGGGACGTGATCTTCTCAAGGCATATTGCGGTCAACATGGTCTCAAATATGAACATTTCAGGAATCTACTAATTGATAGAATAAAAACTCCACCCAAGGCTCTTGCTGATATCATGGACCACATTCTAAAAAGCTGATAGGTGTATATAATAGACTTGTTGCAAAATAATATCCTGCGAAAGAAAGAGGTACTCCTATTCCAGCCCTCACTTCCGGTTCAACCGCATTTCAAATGATAATTCCACAATCCACACGATATCAACATAGCCACATCATTAAATTCATCTTTTTTATTCCGAAACTTATCGCTCGTTATCCTGAATCGCTTAGCTCCGCCGATAGCGTGCTCTACAAGGACTCTAAAACCACTGATAACCTTATTCTGCGCCTTCTCCTCATCTGTCAATTCTTTTCCCTTAGGCTTCTTCCGCGGCATCATAACAGTCGCTTCTGGATAGTCCTTTTCAACGCCTAGGAAGGCTTTATCCAACCATAAAGTTATGCTTTTTGGGAATATCCCCTGCGGAAATAGCTCTTTAAACATCCCATAATCGTGCTCCTTACCCACCCCTGGTGGGCTCAGATAACCAATTCGCCTATTCTTATCGGTGATGACTATATTCTTGCGAGTATGCGCCTTCTTCTTGCCGGAGTAATTCTCCTTTTGCTTCTCACTATCTTTGGGTCTTTGGATCGGTCTCTCAGTCCCATCTATGAATAAGTCCTTGACATTGGGAAATATCTCAAATAACTCCTCTAAGGTGCTAATTTTCCTCTTTGGCAACACCATCTTTTTACCGAGCGTTTTCTCCAGGATAGGTGTTAATTTCTGGATATTGCGGTGTGCATTTGACCTGTTGAGATCAAACAGGAGCCCTAAAACGTCAAAAGTGGGATAGCACTTGAAATAAAAGAGAACGAAAAACAATTTTTCTGTGAAACTTCTCAAATTTCCCGTTCTGCCCCCTCCTGGCTTCCTTTCTCTATCTCCCCGCTTCACGCCTATCTCATATCTAATCCATACCGCCTTTTGAAGTTCTTGGCCGAAATTCTGCACCAGTTGATTAAATTCTGCTACGGATAGCCCTGTTGTGGCTTTCAGTAGTCTATCGCTTTTTAAAGCTCGATTAACGGTTATCATACTTGATAACACATATTATACTCTATTTAAACCCTCTCAGTAGAGATAACTTTTAATTAGCAACAAGTCTATTGTTCAAGTGGCATTATAAAATTTGTGTAGCATACTCTGCCACATCTCATCTTTCAAGTCGATAAAAGGGGGACACGACCCAATATCTACAAGGGCAAATATTGTTAAATGAGCGTGGAAACATGACGAATATCGAAAAGGTTGTTCCAGATTGCAATCACCAATCGCTTCAGCATTTCATCTCCAATTCGCATTGGGACGAAGAAGGAGTTATCAGTGAGATTCCGAGGAAGACCAGCGAGTTATTTTGGGACCCAGTTCATGGTTCTATGCACTTTGACGATTCTGGATACCTTAAAGACGGCGAGAACTCAGTGGGCGTGAAGAGGCAGTACTGCGGAAGATTCGGAAAAGTCGATAATTACCCAGGTGGTTGTGTTCCTTGGATATGCCATACACAGCTATCGAACGCTGATAGACAAGAGATTATACCTTCCTATGGATTGGGCAGATGACCCGGTTCGCAGGGAGCGTTGCGGTGTTCCAGCGGAGGTAACGTTTAAAACGAAGGCGGAACTGGCATTGGAGATGCTATTAAAGGCAAAAGAGCGAGGCGTCCCATTCGCATGGA
>CAZXYJ010000079.1:3542-5829 GCA_964644925.1 uncultured Halobacteria archaeon
GTGATACGCGAGTATGGCGGAATTGTCCAAAGGTTGAAGTACCTGAACGCAAAGGAAAGCAAGGGCCTCATCCCAAGCGGGAGCGAATTGTAGAAGGAGAACCAGAGCCAGTAGCTAATACGCTATAAATTTCCCCGAAGGGGTTTTGTTCTGTAGTCAATTTTTGTACCATACTTTGGAGCAATATATAATTCTTTCGTTTGAAAGCCAATTATAAATTCTTCATAGAAACAAGATAGGTAACAGAAGGAGTGCTGTACTCTTAGTGAGATATGCCAACCCAAAAGATATTCCCACTAAAAATGTGTAGCGTATATCATTCTTTTTTTCACATAGATAAAATGCTAAAATAGCCAAAGTAAAAAAGAATGTTAATATAACATCAAGGTGGATTACTCTACTGAGTATGAAAAGGACTGAGGGATAGGAATATAGAAGAAAAAAAAAGCTACCTTCTTTGACCATATTTTTTCGACAAGTAAAAAAGAATAACACATGTTAATGCTCCTAAAAAGCTATCGGTAATCTACCAGTAAGTATAGGGTCAATAGATTTCCCCATAGAGAGTAAAGGCAACCCAAATAGGATGGCACCTGTGATACCTGAGGTTCCGGTTAAGTCAACAGGTTTTATACCTTCGTTTTTGAATAGATTAGCTATCCCTGACAGGGATTTCCACGTAATCAAATATCCCCAAACACGCACAAAAATCAGCAGAAATCGCATACATTTGCCTATTCCGGTATTCATTACAGAAATCGTAGTAACTAATTTTATGTCACTAATCGCCTGCTGTTAAAGTTCAACATCATAGAGTGCCACCATATGCCCCAAAAGACAGTCATGATTTACCTGTATTAACCCACTATTTTCACGAGATACTTTTATTAATTGGAAAGGTTCAATACATCGTTCAGTCTTTTGATAGCAGAACCATTTAACGCATCCTTAGTGATGCGTTATGGATATTGAGGAAGAAGAGAGAATAGAAGCCGTAAATAGGTATATTAGGAGAGACAGCCCATCAACCATCTGCAGAGATGCCGGCAGGTCAGAGAAGTGGCTCTTTAACTGGGTGAATAGATTCAAAACGGACGGAGAGGGGTGGTATAAATCTCGGTCAAGAGCCCCTAAAAAACATGGAAGAAAAACAGGTAGAGAGATTGAAAGCACCGTTGTAAACATTAGAAAAGCTATAATGGAGGGCAACGAGCACGAATCCAAATATCTCGGAGTAAGCGCGGATGCAATCCAATATAAAATGGAAAAGCTCGGTATTTCGCGGGAAGAGATACCATCTGTATCAACGATAAAGCGGATTGTGAAGAAACATAGCTTGATAGTAAATAAGCGAGAGCGATACAAACGAGTGAAATCAAAAAAGCGATACACGATTCTGAACCCCACGCAGATCGATGAAATGCACCAGATGGACTTCGTTGGACCAAGATTTATCAAGGGCTATGGTGCAATCTCCTCTCTCAATCTCATCGACGTGGTCTGCAATCGGGTTCACATTGAGCAGTACGACACCAGGAGTATGGATAATATAATCGACTTTCTTATCCGGTATTGGCGTAATAATCCAATTCCTAGATATTTACAGGTCGATAACGGGATGTATTTCATCGGGGACTTTAAATACCCGCGTAGATTCAGCCGTTTTATACGATTCTGCTTGTACGTTGGTGTTGAGGTGGTTTTTATCAATCCTAAGTGCCCATGGATGAACGGGAGCATCGAGAACTTCAATGGATGGTTTGAGGCGAAGTTCTGGGCTAAAGAAACATTCACAAATCTGGAAGACATGCGTGCCAAATCAACGCATTTTGTTGGGCAATATAACGATCTCAGTGTATGGAAGAATAAAAATAAGTCGTTAGAGCAGATAAATCCCGCCAGAATACTAAATAAATCGCTAGAAATCTCACAAGATAAACTACCTCTTACTGATGGCAAGATACACTTCATCAGAAAGGTAAATAATGAAGGGGAAATCTCTGTCCTGAATGAAGCATTTGAAGTGGGCAAGGAGTTCATTGATGAATACGCCTGGGCTACTATTTGCTTGAAAAAACAGAGGATAGGGGTCTACTACAGAGCTAAGGACCAGGATGCTGCTGTATTGATAAAGAAATTTGAATATGAGCTAAATGAGGGGGTCAAAGCTCTTAGACCAGATATCTGTAAAACCTTATGACACTGTACGATGTATTGAGCCAAATCAACAAATAACACTTACCTATGTATTGAGCCTTTTTACTTACCGATGTATTGAGCCCTTCCA
>CAZXYJ010000080.1:0-5725 GCA_964644925.1 uncultured Halobacteria archaeon
CACGGCATCTACGTCCCACTTATCGAATATCGCAAGCAATCCTTCTACTTTGTCCCTCGAAACGGCGATTAAAAACCGTTCCTGCGATTCTGAAACCCATATCTCCCATCCGTCGAGTCCCTCTTCCTTTAGCTTTACACGCTCTAAATGGACGTCGGCACCGCACCCTCCTGCATGGCTCATCTCGCTCACGGCACATGATAACCCGCCACCACCGAGGTCTTTCATCCCGCTTATCAGCCCCTTCTCATTTGCTTCCGATATGGCATGCATTAGCGGTTCTTTCGTTATCGGGTCGCCAACTTGAACGGCACTTCGCGATTCCTCTTCACCCGTTAACTCTACGGAAGCAAAAGTAACGCCGTGTATGCCATCCCTGCCTGTTTTACCGCCGACCAGAACAAGCACTTCACCTGGCTTCGCCCGGCTTCTGCTCAAATCTGCCTTATTCATTATTCCCACGCAGCCCACGTTCACCACGCAATTGCCTACATATCCATCATCGAAATAAACCATGCCTGCACAGGTTGGAATGCCTATTCGATTCCCGTAGTCGCCTATCCCTGAAACGACACCATCAAACAAAAACCGCGGATGCTTTACCCCCACAGGAAGTTTTTCGTCTGGATGACTCAACTGCCCGAAGAACAGAGGGTCTATCAAGGCAATGGGCTGTGCACCCATACAGATTACATCTCTGACAATGCCACCTATTCCGGTTGCCGCACCTCCGTACGGTTCGACGGCTGAAGGGTGGTTATGACTCTCGAATGCCACAACGTAAGCATGTTCTTCATCAAATTCCACCACCCCCGCATCTTCTTTTATCACCAGCATATTTTGCGGCGCTTCTATGCCAAAAATGAACTTCTGCAAGATTCTTTTTGAACTCTTGTAACAGCAATGCTCCGACCACGCTTGTGCAATGCTTTGTAATTCCACATCTGTCGGTTCTCGCTTTTTCGCAACGAAATATCGTTTTATTCTCTTCATCTCCTCTAAATTCAGCGAGAGCTCCATATCGTCACTTATACGCTTCAATTCTTCTTCTTTCGCATCCCGTATTCCCACTTCAAATCTTCTCATCAAACTTTTCTTTTAAAATCAAAAATATAAAGAGATATGGAATAAGATAATAATAACAAGAACTCATTCCTCCTCCACCTAAGGTTAGGAGGGGGGCTCCTCAGCTATAAAGTTAAAATGAGTAAAGGAAGAAATGGGGATATAGAACTGTTGAGGTTAAGGGGGGAATTAAGAGGGATTATAGACCATAGAATTGAACATAACAGCGGTTTTGCCAATCTGTTACGCGGGGACCATTCTCTCTTTATCTTTTTAATCGCTTTTTTCATAAGCCTTTATGCTGCATGGAAAGACGGATTTTTGGCACTGCATTATGTCCCCTCACTTTATCTGGCGCTTCTTATTTGGTTATTGTATTGTATCCGAAGTGTCAAGAAGGGATTCGATAAAGGACTGGACGAAGTAGAGCAAGGACCTTCTTTTAGTTGGAGTTTAAGATGGGTTAAACCCCTTTTTTCTTCTTTCGGGACGCTATCTTTACTGTGTATCCTCGTGCTTCTGATTACCGGCGAGAAAAGCTGGTGGATGTGGACGCCCGTTATTCTATTTGTATTTCTTTCTTTACTACTGACCGTAGGACTAAGAAAGCCGGTTTCCGCAGCTTCCTCAACGGAAAATACGCATACCAAAAATGAAGGGAAACGCAGGATAAAAGTGGGTAATGTTATCGCCATGATAATATTCATTCTGATTTTGGTTATTGCTCTGATTTATCCGTATTACCGCATTGTCCGTGAATTTATTTTTGTCGTTCAGGAAACGCCTTGCTCGTTCTCCGAAGTCATTTTAACCGTGATTTTGGTTTTAGTTGCTCTTGTGTCGCTATCAGAATATTTGAGCCTGAAGTTCATCGTAGCTGACGTTTCCGGGCAGAATTATCACCTTTCACTGCTCAGGGCAGATATAGACGAAATTGAAGATGTGGAAACGCTTGAAGAGAAAATAATGGAGGTGCATGAATTGTGTTTGCCAAGAGCAGATTCCTTTTGGGTGTTTTTTAACTACTATTATCCTATGTTCACGAGATATACTTTTGAAGCAGGAGAGGAGGAGGGGGAAGAGGAGTGGAGTTAGTTAGTGCGAGAAGAGAAGTGGACAAAGCTTTTTACGTATGTAAGCAATAGAGATTAACAAAATTAAGATGCACTGGTCGTTAGCAATCGCAAAGGACATCGTGGAGCGAAGGAAAGAGAAAAAGCATGTTGTTGCTACGGGTATTACACCCTCGGGAGACATTCACGTGGGGAATCTGCGAGAGATAATAACTGCGGATGCGGTCTGTTCCGCTCTCGTGGATATGGACGTGGAAGCAAAACTTATCTATGTCGCTGACACTTTTGACCCGCTGCGGAGGAGATACCCTTTTCTTCCCGAAGAATACGAAGCGCACGTAGGAAAACCACTATCGGAAATACCCGACCCGGAAGGACGCCTCCGCACCTATGCCGAGCACTTTTTACAGCCGTTCCTTGATTCGTTAACCGATTTAGGCATAGAGATAGCGACTTTCAAAGCCGATGAGATGTATAAGTCGGGGATGTATGTGGACGTGATAAAAGAGGCGATTGCGAGGAGAGAAGAAATATCGAAGATAATAGAGCAAATTTCAGGCAGGCAAGTGTCCGACGACTGGACGCCTTTTAATCCTCTTTGTGATGCTTGTGGCAGAATCACATCCGCGATTGTAACGGGGTACGACAGGGATAAGGAGAAGGCATATTATGAATGCGAATGTGGAAACAAGGGCGTTGCTCCGTTTAAAGGCGGCGGTAAATTAGCGTGGCGGATAGACTGGGCAGCGAGATGGAAAATCCTGGGCGTTACCGTCGAGCCTTTTGGCAAGGACCATGCCGCGCCTGGCGGGTCATACGATACAGGGAAGAGAATATCAGCAGAAATCTACGATTACGAAGCGCCGTATCCTATCCCTTTTGAACATATCCTGTTGAAGAGGAAGGAGCGAGAAGGCACGAAGGCGAAAGTCACGGCTATGTCGTCTTCCCTGGGGACGAATATCTCGGTGCACGAGATGTTAGAAACCATACCGCCGGAGATTTTAAAGCACGTTATTTCGAGAGTGAGACCGGATAAGCACATAGAATTCGACCCCGGTTTGCCTTTACTACACCTGATAGACGAATACGAGCGAGAAATAGGCGGGATAGGAAGAGGTGTTGCAGGTAAAATACCGTTCAGGCATTTCATAACGCTCGTGCAAATTGCACGTGGTGAGTTCTCTGAGCTTCTTGAAGTTATTAGAAGAAGCGGATACGAAGTTCATGCGGATGACGCGGAGGAAATGGAGGAGCTAAGGAAAAAAGGGGTATATGTGGAGAATTGGCTGCGGAAATATGCGCCTCCAAATGTTAAGTTCGAATTGCAATCGGCGCTGCCGACAGAAGAGATAAAGAAGTTATCGGTAGAGCAGAGGAACGCATTGAAGCGGATAGCAGGAGAACTAAAGGAAGGTACGAGCCTGGATGCGTCGGCGTGGCATGATAAAATATATGAGGGTGCTTCCGCTACAAACATAGAAGCAAAAGAGGTATTCAAAGCGATTTATATCGCACTGTTGAAACAGCCTTCGGGACCACGTGCGGGTTGGCTACTCGCTTCGTTGGATACGAAATATCTTAAGGAGCGGTTTGAAGCGGCGGCAGAAACGTGACCGTGCCTTCAACAGCAAGCACTTCACCTTAGAACACCCTTCTTAACGCAGTAAGCCAGTAGTGCACATAATCTTTGATAAAGTCACCGATTTCTATTGCCGATAGGTCTTCTGGAATGGACGCATTTCCAGAGAGAATAGGCAGCAATACGAACAGTGCAATTACCACCAGCACGATTATCGTTACGATTTTCATTTTTCTTCTTCTTTCCACACCCCCTATTGTTACTCTTTATTTCTCATGGTATAAAAATATATCTATCGCAACCCCGAATTTAAAGATTGTTGTTGCCGTTGCCGTTGTCTTCTTTAACAAACAAAAGAGGGAAGATTATGTCGCTCAGGCAGCAAGGGAACCAAACCGAAAGGAATAATATGCAGAATACAAATGGCAGTAAAAAACCCCAATTTGCAGTGCTACCAAAAGCCGTGAGGTAAAATAGCGATGCCCATGTGCTCAACAAAACATGCCCTGCATGTGGGAACTTAGTTGTTGGTTTCCAATAGGCGATTAGAATACCGAGAACCGCAAGTGGATTTACAAGCCACCATCTCTCGATAAAACCCAGGTGAAATTCCATTCCCACCCCTAAAAGAGTACCTCCAAAATAAGGAAATATTATATCGCTCATCGTAGCTATGCCAACAGACCCGGTGTAGCCAATTAAAAACACCATCCAGCCTTTTCCACCGTGTAATCTATACATGCCTGCGGTCACGAGTGCACTCAACACCACATGAATCGGATGAAGGGTATAAAAAATCATTCCCGAAACATTTTGAGAGAGGTGGATTGTAAAAAACATGATAACAATTCCTGTAACGGCGCCAAAAGAAGTAAAAGGGACATGCCTCAGTAATTCTTTAGTGATTAGCTTCGATGTTTTATGTACTCTCATCCTGAAAACATTTACATATTCGTTAATCTGCATCATCCCTATTCTTCTGATAATATTAATAGTATTTAAATAAATTGTTAATAACATTCATAGGGGTATTTATAAGGAAGTTATTAATAACTTTACAAGCTTGAAAAATGACCATAATCAGCATCTCGTTAACCGCCGAGATATTGAATGAAATAGACAAACTTCAACAAGAGCTCGGGTTCTCAGGAAGGTCAGAAGTGATGCGAGCCGGGGCGAGAATGCTGCTCGCGGACAACAAAGAGAAAGAGAATTTGGAAGGCAGGCTGAATTCCGTGCTTTTGCTTATTCATACGCAGAAAGTGGAGGGGACGGTAACCGAGATAAAGCACAAATACGAAGACATCATAAGCACTCAGATTCATAACCACTTACGAGAAGATAAATGTCTCGAGGTGTTCATTTTAGAGGGTGACGCGGGTCGGATAAAACGGCTGGTCTCTTTGTTCCGAGCAAGCGGGAAAATGGACTACGTTAAGTTGATTGTTGCCTAACAACACTTTTTCTTTTTTTTCTAAAAAAAGAAAACCTGTGCTAAAAGAAAAAAAACAATAAGGATAAATATAAAATGAAAAGAGAAAGGAGAACAAAATGCAAGTAGTGATAAGTGACCCGAAAACAGGGAAGGCGTATAAGGTAGAGGGTAAGGATACGGAAGCGAGTACTTTATTCATTGGTAAACGAATAGGGGACGTTGTGGATGCGGATATTTTGGGTCTGGGTGGTTATGGATTGGAAATACGCGGTGGCTCGGATACGGATGGCACACCGATGCGAAAAGACGTTTCGGGCGCTGTGAGAAAGAAAATCTTAATTACTTCACCACCCGGCTACCGACCAAAAGAGAAGGGAAAGAGGAGAAGGAAGTCGATTAGGGGCAACGAAATATCACCGGAGATATCGCAGATAAATGTGAAGATAAATGAGTACGGGGCGAAACCGATTGAAGAGATATTTGGGAAGGAGGAAGAAGCGGAAAAGGAGAAGTAGATTATAGCCATTCCGAAAATTATTAACCACCCGATTACACATCGTGGGCTCTGCC
>CAZXYJ010000081.1:0-5677 GCA_964644925.1 uncultured Halobacteria archaeon
TAGTTGAAACAGTCTCTTAAAACGCTGCGTACTCCGCGCTCTCTGCGCTGATAAAGCACTAAATTTTTAGACCGTGCCGCTTAAGTAAGATTTTGTTTCACTTCCTCCTCACCCTTATCTCTATCTCCTCCCAGTCCTCCTTCACGCCATGAAGCGCCGAAACCGCACCGGCGATTGCTCTTCCTATCGAATTTTGTACGAATTCATTTGCTTCCATCTCTTCCTTATCCACAAATATCTCTGTTTCTACTTCTACGCCCATTATTTTCCCACTCCTTCTATTATAATAATTTTTAATATTGATTTATATGTTACTCTACTTAAGTTAAGACACTGATTTACGCGGACTTATTTAAGTTTAACATTGTTGGTTTTTATCACCTAGCTGCGTTAATTAAGCCCTTTCCGGGCTTGCGGGAATGTGGGCAGAGCCCACAAGCGTTAATCCGTGTCAATAATTTATTTTCTTGTGTTTTTCATTATTGAGCAAGTTATATCATCATACTCATCACCAGCACAACAACCACAATTCCCAAAGCAACACCATACACCCGCCTATCCCATGCCATCACCTTCCGCCCGTCCAATACGCTGACAGGAATCATATTGAAAACCGCAAGCCATGCGTTTATCATCACGCCAAATTCTCCTATTTGTTTCGGCAGCCCATAAGCGTAGAAGGCGAGGGGAAGGAAAAGGAAAGCCAACGCCACGTTCATCATCGGTCCTGCTATCGCGATTTTCCCGCTTTCTTCTCTCGTGAGATACGGATTAATTATCATAACGGCACCGGGCGCCGCAAATATGAATCCCATAAAAGCGGTTAATATTGCCACGAGCAGCATAAAGGGTGCCATCCTGAACTCCGACCATGCACCATATTTCTGTGCAACCACCTTATGAGCGAGCTCGTGGAAGATGAATGCAAAGCCAACGGTAACAGAAGATAGAACGAATATTTCAAACCAATTTAGTCCCGCGCCCAAATTTGGCCATCGTTTAATTAGCATGGCAAACGCAAAAGAAATAGCGAGCCATGCGATCAAAAGATGCTTTAGTTCAGTTTCGCTCGTTTTTATTCTTATTTGCATTCGCCGCCCAGCACCTTCTCCACAAGGAATATGTCTTTGTCCCCTCTCCCCGAAAGGTTCACCACAATCAAATTTTCTTTTCGCTCTTTTGCCTTTGCTTTTGCTTCTTCCAGCGCATAATGGATTGCATGAGCGGATTCCAGAGCAGGGATTATCCCCTCTTTCCTGGATAGAATCTCGAAAGCTATTAAAGTTTCCTCGTCCGTTGCTGAAACCATCTTTACCCGTCCCGAATCTGCTAAATATGCCAGTTCAGGTCCCACACCAGGATAATCGAGCCCGGGTGCAAAACTGTATGACTGTTTTATTTGACCATGCTCGTCCTGCAATAATTTCGAGTACATCCCGTGCAGGACGCCTTCCGTGCCCGCGCAAATAGAAGCTCCGTGCTCACCCGTTTCTAAACCCTTTCCCGCCGCTTCCACGCCAATAAGCTCCACCGCATCGTCATCTAAGAAATCGTAAAATATGCCCAGCGCATTGCTCCCACCACCGACGCACGCCACGATGGTGTCCGGCAACCGCCCCTCCGCATCCAGAATCTGCTCTTTTGTCTCCTTACCTATAACTCGCTGAAATTCGCGCACCATCAATGGATACGGATGAGGTCCCACCACGCTGCCTATCAGGTAATATGTGTTCTCGACATTAGTTACCCAGTCCCGCATAGATTCGTTTATTGCATCCTTCAGCGTTTTAGAGCCTGAATCAACCGGGTTCACTTTTGCACCTAAAAGCTCCATCCGGAACACGTTCAGTTTCTGCCGCTCTATGTCTTCTGTGCCCATATATACTTCGCATTCGAGCCCCAATACCGCAGCAGCCATCGCACTTGCTACGCCATGCTGTCCTGCACCGGTTTCTGCAATTATGCGCTTCTTGCCCATGTGCTTTGCCAGCAAACACTGCCCCAGAGTGTTGTTTAGCTTATGCGCACCGCCGTGCACCAGATCCTCTCGCTTTAGATAAATCTTTGCACCATACGCCGCGGATAGATTCCGTGCGAAGTAAAGAGACGTTGGACGTCCCGCATAAGTTCTCAAAAGCTCGTCTAAATCCTGTTTAAAACTTTTGTCGTCGGAAAAAACATTAAACGCTTCTTCAAGTTCCTCTAATGCCGACATCAATACTTCAGGCGCAAACTTTCCACCATATATTCCATATTTTCCATGTTCATCAGGTTTACTCAACATTTTCTTTTTCCTTTCTTTTGCTCTATTCTAAATTCTTACGTCATAGCCGGAGGTATAAACTTCTATTCTTCACTCATTATCCTCCTCCACCCCGCACAAGTCCACCAATAGCAGACTCTAATCTTTTTTTCATGTTCATCTTACCTTTTCACCGGTTCCTTGATGGTTTTGGAGTGCCCCTCAAGCCTCTTTGAATGCTCTTCAAACCTCTTTGATAGCTCTTCAAGTGTTCTCGAATGCTCCTCTTGTCTTTTTGATAATTCCTCAAGCCTCTTTGAATACTCTTCAAAGCATATATTGAAATCCTCTCTTAGGTCCCTTATCTCATTAAGCACTTGATTTAGTTTTTCCGTTCTTACAAACACCTTAGACACCATACATATTATCTGACGTCTGAATCCAGGAGAGTGAGCCGCTAGCGTTGGCAGTTCCCTTCTTAGACTCCTCTCTATTTCCCCCCTATCCTCTTCCTTAAGCATCTCTTTAAATCTAAATCCTTTATGAATTAATATATAGCTATCGTATTTTGTCAAATAATTTCTGCCTCTCTATACCTTCAGTGCCCATATATACCTCGCATTCAAGTCCTAAGACCGCAGCGGCCATCGCGGTTGCTACTCCATGCTGACCTGCCCCGGTCTCTGCAATTATTCGTTCCTTGCCCATGTGCTTTGCCAGTAAACACTGCCCCAGAGTATTGTTAAGCTTATGCGCACCACCGTGCACCAAATCCTCTCGCTTCAGGTAAATTTTTGCGCCACACATCTCGGATAGATTCTTCGCAAAGTAAAGAGACGTTGGACGTCCTGCATAAGTTCGTAAAAGGTTGTCCAACTCCTGTTTAAAACTTTTGTCGTTATAAAAACGGTTAAACGCCTTTTCAAGCTCTTCTAACGCGGACATCAATACCTCAGGCGCAAACTTTCCACCGTATATCCCGTATTTCCCGTGCTCATCAGGTTTGGACTGCATATTTTCTTTTACTATAATTTTGTCAAATATAAAGTAACTTGACTTTGTCACATTTAAAATTTACCGCAGAGAACGCGAAATTGGGGGTTTAGTTTATTAGCGGTTCAGCTCGTTAGCTAAACATCCAAACCGCTAAACCGCTATCTTCTGTGAACTCTGCGGTTAATCGGACAATGTCAAGTTAATTATTCCCTAGTGGCTAGTGGCTAGTGCCTATTCCCTATTTCCCGTTTTCGCCGCTTCTATGAATCTTTTTACCTTCACCGCATCCTTCTTTCTCACTTCGCGCTCCACACCACTGGACACGTCCACGGCATAAGGCTTCACCTGTTCTATTGCCCTAGCGACATTATCGGGATTCAGTCCACCGGCAAGTATTACCTGCTTTTTCACACGCTCCACAATTTCTTTGCTTATGTTCCAATCGTGTTGTTTCCCGGTTCCGCCTGTCTCCCCTGTTCCTCCAGCCACGGTATCCAGCAATATTGCATCCACAACGTCTTCATACGCTAAAGCGTTCTCCAGGCACTTTTCTTTATCTCCGCTCACGCCAATCTTTTTTATTATTCTTGTGCTGCTTTCCATACACGCACGTAAATCTGCAATGAGTTCCACTGACTCCTCACCATGAAGCTGTATGCAATCCGCGCCTGTGTCCTCGATTGACTTTATTTTATCTTGCGCTGCTCCGGTTGGGACGTTATCCAACGTGACAACCACGACTTTTGACACAAAAACAGGTAAAGCATCGAATATCGCCCTCGCGTCTTCTAAATCTATATATCTTCTCGTATCAGCGACATTTATCACGCCGATAGCGTCAGCACCTGCTTCTGCAGCCATTATCGCATCCTTGACATTCGTATTGCCGCAGATTTTTACTTTTGTGGTTGTGTTTCCGCTCATTTGCTTTTGTTTCTTTGCTCAAACTTTCTTATAAGCCCTTACAGGGCTTGCGGGGTCGTAGGGCGGAGCCCCACATAAAGAAAGATTTATTTTATCCTCTATCACCCTATCCGAATCTGTCATCGCTCTTTCTGTCTCCGTATCCCCAAAATGCTTTTTTGCTTCCCGCATCTCCTCCATAAACGCTTCCACTTCACCTGTAGATACCAACTCATACAACCTGTTTGCAACCGCCAAAAAGGATTCGTGTATCTCGCCCATCTCAAAATTCGTCTGTATCATCGCGTATAAATGCGGGTCTTGATGCAGAAGTCTGCCCACGAAATCCATTATTATCTCGTACATCGGGCTCATGAGCTTCCTCGACTTTTTAACGTCAAAATCAAGTTCTTTCAACGTGATACCAAAAGAGATAAGGATAAAATGCGTCAGTCCCTGGATGACCGACATTATTTCGTCATGCTCCTCCGCGGTTAAAATTTCTATTTTTGCACCGTTTCGCCTGAACATCGTGTCTACTTCTTCATATAAACGACCAAATTTTCGCGACGGCACAAAAACGATAGTTTGTCCTCGCATACTTTTTGCCGTGGGACCGAACAAAGGATGAGTGCCAAGAATTTCGACGTTCTCGGTTGTAAATTTTTGCATCATCTCTACCGGCATTTTTTTCACTGACGTTATGTCCATCAGCAGCGAATCCTCATGCATCTTCGGTCCTACGCGCTCTATTACACGTCCCGTTATGTCTATGGGCACCGAGACGAGCAATACGTCCGTATTCACAATCTCCTTGTTTCCCGCCGCTTCGCCTTCCGTAACGTTTAGAATGTTCGTATTCAAGAATTCCACGCCTATTTGATTTGCAATCGCCTTTGTTTCGGGGCTTTTGTCTACTATCCGCACCTCAACGCCGTTTTCCTTGAAAAACTCGGCGAACCATCTCCCCATTCCCCCTGCTCCGCCTATTATCGTGACTTTCATCTGAATCACTCTATTTTTGATAAAAGTTTAATGTCTCTTATATTCTTTTATCTTTTCTGGTTATCGTTCTACTTTTTAAAAGATTTAAGTACTTGTATAGCCGAAATAGAAAAACCACGGGATTTCACAAGATGGGCACAAGAAAATTAACTTTCTCGTGGAAATCCGTGTAATCTTGTGGTTATAAAAGGAGCTAAACAACACGAAAGAAGAAATGAAAAACAATTGTGTCGTTACCTTCTCTAAAAATGTTTTTATCCCGGTGACGAACGTATGCAGGAATGCATGTGACTACTGCGTGTTCCGAGCTCGCAGCCCTGACGATGCCTATTTAATAAGCATGAACGATTTTTTAGCTCTCGTAAAAGCTCGAGGAGCAGCAACAGAAGCTCTTTTCACCGCTGGTGAAAAGCCGGAACTCGCAAATCTTTCTTCTTACTTCAAAAAAGAGATTCTTGACTCAGGTTATTCCTCGCTTGTTGAATACACGAAAGAACTATGCAAACTTGCGATAAAGCATGGATTGCTTCC
>CAZXYJ010000082.1:0-5484 GCA_964644925.1 uncultured Halobacteria archaeon
AAGTACAGGAATTCGGTAAATTAAGCACTTCCGAGCTGAGAAAGAGGATAGAAAACGGCGAATACGAAGGGTGGGACGACCCGAGACTTCCAACGCTAAAAGCACTTCGCAGAAGAGGGTTTCAGCCAGAAGCGATTCGCAGGTTCTTTATCTCTATCGGCATTACACAAACCGACATCGCAGTGAGCATGAAGAACCTGTATGCAGAGAACAGGAAAGCCGTGGATGCGCTCGCATCGAGATACTTCTTTGTGCGTAATTCGAAGGAGATGAAGTTGAAAGGCGGGATTTCTTTCGTGGCTAAAGCATTGAAACATCCTTCAAGAGAGGATTACAGGGAGATAAGAACCGGCAGTACGGTTTACATAAGTGGTGACGATTTCGCTAAATTAAAACAGGGACAGCGAATACGGCTTAAATTTCTCTGTGATGTGGAAATAGAGCAAATCGAGCCGCTGGTTGCGAACGTCGTAAAAACTCCTGCGGAAGGCGAAATCTCGATTATCCAATGGGCACCATCAGAAGGCATAAACGTCGTAGTGAGGAAGCCTGATGGGACAGACGAAGGCATAGGCGAGCCTTTGATTGCTTCGGAACTTGGAAACGTGGTGCAATTCGAAAGATACGGGTTCGTCAGGATTGATTCGGTTGCGGAAAAAGAAAAGGGAAAAGAAGTGGTGGCATATTTCACGCATTAAAACAAACTTTCTTAGAAAGAAAGTTTGATTAAAGAAGCTCATTTTGCATGTTCGCTGATGTAATCTGTTAATGCTCGTTTAGTAGAGAACCATTTTCTTCCAATTTTAACTGCATCTAAAAATCCCTGTCTTGCTCTCAGCCCGAGATATTCCTGTGAGTATGGGCACTCCTTTACCTTTGCCAATTCCGCAAGAGAAATCAGCTCGTCTGCGCCACCAAATATCGCCAAATAGAGCGTTAATGACTCATCTACGGATTTAGCAATGAAATTTGCAAATGGTTCAAGATTGCCCCCATCGGCAAGGCGTAAAAAGCGATAGTATTTCCCTCGTTCTTCTTTCCTCAGGACAATAGGGGGATAGCTCTCTTTCACGAGAAAAAGGTTGGTGAGAAGGCGTGCTACTCTCCCATTGCCATCAGTGAACGGATGAATTTCTACCAGTTTATGATGCAGAAACGCAGCGGTTTTTACCGGATGCTCCTTTTTCTCCTTGTCCTTTAACATTGCAATCAAATCGTCCATCATGCGAGTGACTTTTGAGAAGTCCGGGGGCGTTTTGGTTGCCCCGGATATTCGCACATTATGAATTCTGTATTTTCCCGCATCAACCTTTATACCCCTAACTACAACTTCATGGATTTGCTGCATGGTTGTATGGTCTATTTCTCTTTTCTCCTTTGCTATTGATTCTGTCAAGTCGTAAGCCTCTGCGAGGTTGGTTGCTTCCAGGTGTTCTCTTACGGATTTTCCACCAATTGTTATTCCTTCTTCAAGCACGAGTTTGGTTTCTTGAAGTGTGAGCGTATTCCCTTCAATAGCATTAGAATGATAAGTATGCAGTAACCGCAGCTCATCTCCGAGCTTTCTCACTGCACTCTCAGGTAGAGGTCTATGTGCATCTAATCGCTCTTTCTTATGCCTGATTCTTTCGAGCAAATCGCTTCTGATTAAAGTATCGGTATCGTGCATTTTCTCGGTTAAACGATATAATAATTACCACCTCTTAACCTTCAAGTGCTTAATTTCTTTGAAATGCTCGTCTCGTGTGACCAAAGTCAGGTCATGCTGCCGCGCAATTGCAGCAATCCAGATGTCATTTTCGGGAATCAGTCGCCCTTTCTCTCGCAGAGCATTCTTGATTTCCCCATACTCCCGTGCCGTGTCTATATCACAAGCGAGCACCACACTGCTGAACGCAAACTCATTAATTCGTTTCAGGTTTTGCTGAACTCGTCCTGACTTGTGGACACCAAAGTATAACTCGCCAAGGACGATGCTTGGCACAAAAACCTCCGCAGTTTTTTCCAGATGCTCCTGCACAGAGAGGTCATCAGCGAAGAGGGCAATAACTATACTTGTGTCCAAGAGGAATCTACCACTCATTCATATCGATCCTCTCACACTCATCTTCAATAGCTTTGGTCATTGCTTGCAAATCTTCGCTATTAATTGCACCTGCAAAATGAAGCAGTTGCTTCCCGGGCACACCTTTCTGTCTGGATAATCCCCTCACAAAATCCAACACACGCTCTTGGAGTTTATACGGAAGACTGTCAAGTTGCTTGACAATCTCCACTTTGATAGATTGGTTGTTCATTGACATTATCTCCTATTTTCACAGTGTATCCTTACTTTTTTGATAATATAAACTTTCTCTACAATCTCTAAAAATATTTTTTGTTATATAATATTTCCACTTCTCTTTATGCTATGCCAATTCAAATATCAAATACCCTACCTTTTTTATACTTCTAATCGCGTACACATAAAACGTGATTGCACATGGAAACAGAAACAGTAAAGATAGGATTTGTGAAATTAGGGAATATAGGAATCTCGAGAATAGTGGATTTGTTGCTGGACGAGAGAGCGGATAGAGAAGATATAGACGTTCGTGTGTTGGGCACGGGAGCGAAGATGACGCCAGAAAATGCGGCTGACACTTCGCGCCTGCTGGACTGGGACCCCGATGTGGTGGTAATAACCAGCCCCAATGCAGCACTTCCAGGTCCTAAGAGCGCACGTGAGATGGTGAAGGAGAAGGGCAAGCCCTGCATTGTTATTTCTGATGCACCGGCGAAAAAGGCAGTGGATAAGTTAAAAGAAGGGGGATTTGGATACATTATCATTCCCGGGGACCCGATGATAGGAGCGAGGCGGGAGTTTTTAGACCCCGTAGAGATGAGTCTGTTCAATGCCGATGTCCTTTCTGTTCTGTCCATAACGGGCGTAGCAAGATTGGTGCAGGAGGAGATAGATGCCGTTATAGAAGCGATAAAGAAAGGCGAAGAAGTGAAGGTACCACAGATAATAGCAACTGCGGAGCGCGCGGTAGAACGGGCAAAGTTTTCCAATCCGTATGCAAAAGCAAAAGCGATCGCAGCTTACAGCATGGCGGAGAAAGTAGCGGAACTGGACGTAAAAGGGTGTTTCATGATGAAGAACCCCGAAGAATACGTACCTGTGGTAGCGGCAGCGCATGAACTGTTAAGAGCAGCGGCAAAGCTTGCCTTCGAAGCGAGAGAAGTAGAAAAACAAACGGACAGCTTGGTT
The DNA here is from genome assembly GCA_964644925.1 of uncultured Halobacteria archaeon. Lineage (GTDB taxonomy): Archaea > Halobacteriota > Syntropharchaeia > Alkanophagales > Methanospirareceae > QEXZ01. The sequence continues at coordinate 3,254 of CAZXYJ010000082.1, forward strand.
CGTGAGCCTCATTCCCGGACAGGGGGGATAATGAAGAAGGAGAAATTAATGGAGAAGCCGAGTGCGTGAGTGATTCCTCACGCCTCTTTTTTATTTTTTCTGTTTACCGCTGAGCTCACAGAGAACACAGAGAGTCCGAAAAATCATTTACTCGTCTCAGCGCCCTCCGCAATCTCTGCGGTAAACAATTCAGGAAATGGTTTGATGCTGGACTCAAAGACGCTTGATAAAATCCTCACGGTAATACTGATTATCGCTATTGTCACCGCATCTGCACTAACTATCTACGTAATCATAACGCCGAAGAAAGGAGAAGAATTCACCGAGTTCTACATCCTCGGCGAGGGAGGTAATGCTTCAGGTTATCCATCCCGCCTTTCCGCAGGCGAGGAAGGAACGGTAATAGTTGGCGTGGTTAACCACGAATACGAAACCGTCTCATACTTGTTCAGGGCGGAGATAGAAAACAAAACAATCGGCGAGCGTGAAATACAGCTCGCACATAATGAAACGGTGGAGTTTTCATTCATATTTACATTTTCGGCTTCTGGAGGCGAAAAGGGGAAAAAGAAACTGGAATTTTTATTGTTCAAACAAAATCAAAATCGAAGTGAAAGCATAAATCTGACCGCGCCTTATCGCGAACTCCATCTCTGGATTGATGTTCGATAAAGATAATTAAAAATGAACGTCAACAGGATGGATATGCCTATCAGTTCAGAAACAAATGCGTATGTGAGTTCGATTCCTCCTGTCAACGGCGAATAAGTCCCGAAAAAGCATCTTAAAAAGTACTCCCACCAGTGCTGTTCTATCACGCCTTGCGGAAAATCAAATCCAAAAACGGGATAGAACAGTGTTTCAGGACTGAGCCACATTCGGTCTTCGCAGAGATGAATAAAAGAAGCAAACCCGAGGAAAACAACCCCTTTTTCTTCGCTTCCGTTTCGCTTGTAGAAGCAAGTGCCAATGAGCAGCAGGATAAAGACGAACAGCAGCGTGTGAGCAAATAATCTGCCATTTGAAATTGAGTTTGCCAGCAAAATCTCACCTATTGGCTTATCTATCAAATCCGGCAGGATTGCCCCTGTGAGGATAAAGCCGTATAACCGACGGTCAGGTACGATTTTTAATGTGTAGAAAACCAGAAATGTGATTCCCAGTGTTATCCCCAGATGTCCAAAAATAAACATGCTTACTCAAAATAAAATTATCCTGTTTAAAGTTCTTCTGTAATTGCTCAATATCTTGTGGTATACATTCTAATCACTAAACTCTAAATAAGCCACTACTGGGCTTGCGGGGCTACCGGGGCAGAGCCCCGGTCTAAACAAACTCCAATTAAACCCTTTCAGGGTTTTCGGGAATGTGGGCAGAGCCCACGAAAACTCAAAATTCAAAACAGACCCTTCTTTTGGATTTTTGGATTTTGAAATTGTTTAGGGTTTCCCACTTTCTATTGAGCACATCCGTTTTTCTTTTCCGAAAACGCTTTTCTTTTTCTAAAAGAAAAGGGTTTAATGATGGGCCCGATGCGATTCGAACGCATGACCTTCGCCTCGTAAAGGCGACGTCATTCCAACTAGACCACGGGCCCTCCTCTGATATAATTTCAACCCACACCCTTTATAAATCTTACGTTATCATCATTCTTTAACCGACTCACTATCTCTTCAATAACGTTTTTTAAATTTTCCTCGTTATCGTAATCTTCTAATAAGTTCTCTTTTCCTTTGCCTCGCTTCTTCTCCTTAACCACCGAAATAAGGTTTCGTATCGCTCTTTCCACATCATCTACAATGCTTACGGTCGCGTGCTCGGAAGTCCTCGATAACGGATTCAAATCAATTGTTATCACCTTTTTCCCCATTTTTATAAGTGCTTCGCATCTGTCCCCGTCTTCCAGAGGCGCGAGAACCACATCGGCACTGTAAATCCCTTCGCGGTCCGCCCTTGCTCGTGCATGCGCTATCCCGGGTATTCTCGCATCTGCTCCATCACCGAGCACGTTCTTCGCTCCTTGTTCCTCCAGCAGCTCCTTTATTTTCATCGCCCGCCCTTCGGTTCTGTAAAAGATATTCACCTCTAAAGGGGCATTTGTCAATTCGCTTAACTCAATTATCTCGTTTACCGCTAATGCTGCAACGTTCCCATTCACGGAAATCACGGGTCTCTCCGCAGCAAGCAACAAAGCAGCAGCAACTTCTGTCGCTCTCCGCGCGGAATCCAGT
>CAZXYJ010000083.1:0-4203 GCA_964644925.1 uncultured Halobacteria archaeon
TTGGTAAATTAATAAATAATCTCGTGAAAATCTGTGTAATCTTGTGGTTAATAATTTTCGGTATGACTATATATCCCCCCAGATATTGAGCAATTACCTCTGCATCAGCCTGTTCACCGCATTGATAAATGCCTCTACCGAAGCCATTACAATGTCTTCACGTACGCCGCGTGCCGTTACCATCCTATCGCCTTTCTTTACACCCACGATTACCTCTGCGAGCGCATCGGAACCGCCAGTTATCGCTTCTATCCTGAAGTCTTTAAGCTCAATGTCGCCGTCTATTTCTCCGCCTATTACCTGTTGAATCGCTTTTAACGCGGCATCTACAGGACCGAGCCCCATCTGTGCAGACGTGCATTCTTTCCCTCGCACTACCGCTTTCAGTGATGCTGTCGGTATCAAATTATTCCCGGTCATCACCGAGAGCTCTTTCAGTACTACTATTCGCTCGTGCCGTGCAATTTCGCCCATTACCACCTCTGCTATGCTAAACAAGTCGTCATCGGTAACTCGTTTACCGCTCGCACCAAGCTCCTTTATCCTTTCGAGTATTTCTTCCAGTTCTTCTTTCGATGGCGACATCCCGATTTCCGATAATTTCTTCTCTATCGAATGCTTCCCCGTATGCTTGCCGAGCACAATTCGCCTTCTATGCCCCACCATTTCAGGCGTCATTATCCCGGGCTCAAACGTATCACTCCTTACTATCACGCCGTGCGTGTGTATCCCGGACTCGTGAGAGAAGGCATTGTCGCCAACCACGGGTTTTGTTACGGGGATTGGTATGCCGGTTAAGCGTTCAATAAGCTTTGCCATCTCGAATAACCGTTCTGTTTTTATGTTCGTTTTCAGCCCGTAAATCGAGTTCAAGCTCATCACCGTCTCAACGAGGTCTGCATTTCCCGCTCGTTCGCCTATACCATTCACCGATACCTGAACTTCCGAAGCACCTGCTTTTACCGCCGCCAAACTGTTCGCTACCGCGAGCCCGAAGTCATTATGGCAGTGTATGCTGATTGGAACCTTCACGGCACGATATATCTCGCTCACAAGTTCATACATTGCAAACGGTTCGCTGACGCCCACGGTATCAGGCACATTTAAGATGTCCGCACCACCTTCCTCTGCGGTTTTGTATAAATCTATCAGAAACGCCAATCGCGTCCGCGTTGCATCCATCGCAGAGAACATGCACATAAAACCGCGTTCTTTGACATATCTCGTCATCTTATAGGCTTGCTCCTTCACCTGGGCTTCACTCATCTTCGTCGTGTGCTCGCGCTGAATCTCGGAGCTCGGCACGAATATATGAATCATGTCAACGCCACAATCCACGCAAGCGTCAATATCCCGCGTTAAAATCCTTGCCAGTCCGCATATCTTCGCTGAAAGCCCCTCGTCACAGATAAGCTGGACGACTTCCTTCTCCTCCTTTGACGTAATCGGAGTTCCTGCTTCTATTATGTCCACGCCAAGCTTGTCTAACTGCCTCGCAATCGTTCTCTTCTGCTCGGTGGTAAACGAAATGCCCGGCGTTTGCTCGCCATCTCGCAGTGTCGTATCGAAGATTTCTATTGTTCTGCTCTTTTCGTGCATTGCTCTGTTCCCCTTGTAATAATCTGGTTTAATTTAATGGTTTAAAAATAAAAATAAATCTCAACGCCTCCTTCTCGCAGCAAACGAAATAAAAATCGCCACGACAACAGCAATAACCAAATCCCCAACGCTTACAGGTATTTTGTGTTCCTCATCCTCTCCTTCACAACTTTCGTTTATGTCGCCTTCACCGACACCCATACTTTCATTCGCTTTTTCCACTGTTCCCAGCTCTGTCAAAGATTCATTTTGTGCTATTCCCTCTTTGCCCTCCTCCACAACTTCCTTTTTCTCCACCAGTGTTATCTCCTTTTCAGCAGAAGCCCTTCCTCTGATGTCCACTGCAATATTATATTTGCCAGGTAACAGCCCACTCGTATTGATGCTCGCATTTACGCTGCCGTTCTCGACGAGAGCAAAAGTCTTCTTCAAGTTGTTCGAGCTTGAGTTCTGGAAAAGCGAAATAAAAGCCTTCTCGCCTTCTCTTATGTTTGTTTCCGCTTTTACTGTTATCTCATCACCTATTTCCACTACTGTTTTCGGCTCTTTCAAAATGACCTTCGGTGCATGAACAGAGAAGTCAGCGCGCTCAAACAGGTCGTCACTGCCTGCTGAGGTTATCGCATCCATAAGGATTGCCACACGTTGCTCCAAAGTTTTGCTTTCGTCACCTGCTACCCACTTATCATTTTTTATCGCATCTGTTACCCCATCTTTTCCTTCGTAAAGAGCAATCACGGTATATCTTCCACTATCAAGTTCGCCAATATTTTCTTCCCATTTGCCATCTTCAACGGGAGTCGTCCTCGCATTTACACTGGGTGGAAACATCACTTCGCCTTTGTGGTTCATCACGATAACATAAACGTGGTCAGCACCGATGACTGTGCCACTTATTACCACGTCATCACCCCTTGCTATGTTTTTCGGGACGGTCATGCTGAACGTTGGCAGAAACAAGAATATAGTTGCAGATGCGTCCACACCTTCCTCTATCTGCCACTCATCACTTACGAGCTCTTCGGAAAAAGATTCGTTTACTATAAAAACCTCTATCTCTCGGTATTCAGCGAGTTCACCGCCCGTGTCCCAGTTCCACGCGAATTTTTCATCACTTATTCGTGCTTTGTTTTTGAATACGTCATCAACGAGAAGCACAGCGAAATCGCCAGACGCTGAAGTTCCTTTTATATGTACAATGTCACCGACAGTGGCATCTTCAGGCACTTCTAAACTCGTCCCACTTCTCTTTACCCGTACATATTTGGTTTCCTTCATGCTACCGCCGTAAATTTCAACGGTTATCTCATGTATGCCATAATTCATATTTTCTGTTGGAATCTTCACCTTTTTCTTGCCTTCCTCGTCAAGCGTTAATGGCTCACTGAAGCTGGTTACGTTAATATTTTCCTCATAGAACGAACTCGTTATTTTTAGAACAATGTCTTTGCCCTTAATGACATCATCACCGCACTCCACTTTCAGGTACTTCTTCTCAACTTCTATACTTACTTTTACCTCAGCCGCCGTTGCATTGTCCTCTAAGATTATCTTGTATTTTCCATCCTCCATCTTCAGCTTTTCTGTATCGAAGATGCTTTGGTTTTCAAGGATTATTCCATCTACAGGCGCATCAACAAACCCGAGAAAATCACGCCCCTTCTCCCCACCGTATTCTACCTCAATTTTATAGATATCCGTTCTGTTAGCATTCATTATAGAATATCCCTCATTGTCTTCAATGGTCAGCTTCATTACGCCCTGTTTCCTGTCATTCGACTTTATCTGGAGGCTAACATTCTTGCCTTCTTGCACCTTCTTCCTTTCCAGCTCCAGTTTGAATTCGTGCTTTATAACTTGGAGCCAGCCGCCGCTGTTATCCTCCTCCCAAAACTTGAAGTAACCACTTGTCTTTTTGCCCTCTGCGTCCCACACCTCTTCAGCCAAAACCCGCTTCTTATCCAACTCACACCCAGAGTACTGATTTCCACCCTTCGTGTAAGGTCCCTCAACCCACACGGTAGTAAAATTATCTTCCGTCCAATTAAAGAATTTTATCTTCTCACCACCCGACTCATCACTGCTTGCCCAATTATAAACAAGCAAAATCACTGCACCAGTATCATCTGCCTCATCCTTAAAAACTCCTGTGTAATTGATGTCACCACCGGTCGACGTGAAAGTCCTGTTGCAGACCGACGCCGAAGCAGGTGAGGAAAACACAACAAGCACAATTGCCATTACTACCGTGATGAATACTGCAGCAGCGAAGATGTTTTTTTTACGTGTCCCGTCTTCCTCATCCGTTCTTCCAATCATCTTGTCCTCGGTTTTTACGTGGTACAATAAACAGATAATTCATACCATATAAATATTATTTGTTTACAAATAGCAATGTTTTGGGGTTGTAACTTTAAAGTCTTGTGCATCTTCAATTATTTTCTCGTGTGCAAACATATACCGCAATCTTTATATCTTCTTTGCTTACTATATTTGCAATATGGATAAAGAGTTCGTAATCAGCTACCTGAAAACGCGAAACTACTGGTGGCAAACCCGCGAAGTATCGCCAGCAGACAAAGGTATTGTCAGGCACGAATACAT
>CAZXYJ010000083.1:4303-5457 GCA_964644925.1 uncultured Halobacteria archaeon
GGCAAACCCGCGAAGTATCGCCAGCAGACAAAGGTATTGTCAGGCACGAATACATTTGAAATACTACCTCGACGCACATGCAAAATGCAGGTTTGTTGTATCCGGGTCGTCGAAGACACTGCTCTACAAGGATGCTTCCGAGAGCCTTGCCGGACGGATAAGGTTTATAGACGTTTTTCCACTCACGTTTAAGGAATTCCTGCTGTTCAATGGAATAGCACTACCAGAAGAAACCACACAGGTAGGTATTGACAATTTTAAGCAAATAGAGCGTGCATACTTCAGTGTAATTGCACAAAAAGAACAGCTCTTATATCTCCTGAATCAATATTTTGATACGGGTGGCTATCCCGAGTGGTTCAAAATTAAGGACATGGAGCAGTGGCGCAGAGTTCTCGTTGACGACTATTTCTCGCTCATTCTATTCCGCGACATCGTCAGCGTATTCCGCGTTAAGGACCCTCTACTGCTTGAGAAGCTGGTAAGAGATATCGCCGTATTTTCTACTAATCGGTTTTCATATAGGGGCTTATCTGAACGATTGGGTGTGGACAGGGAAACTTTGAAGCTCTACCTGTATTATCTGCGGAGTTCCATGCTCATTGCCATAGCTGATGTGTATACCTATGCAAAAAAGGCGGTTGAGAAACGAGAAAAGAAGCTCTTCTTCTGCGAAGAGGGCCTGAGAAGGGCCCTCACCCTTGATAGAGATGAAGGCAAATCCGCAGAAAACGTCGTGGCATGGCATCTAACTAAAAGAGGCTACTGTTCAAAGGTCTTTTTCGTGCCCTATTACTGGAAAAACAAGTATGAGGTAGATTTTATCTATGATGATTCAATGTGCGTCCTCCCGGTTGAAGTGAAGTATCGTGAGCATCCAGTAGCAGCCGATACGAGAGGTCTCATAGAATTCATGCATGCATTCAACTTGAACCTTGGGATAATCGTGACTAAGGACGTGCTTAAGAAAGAGATAATCGCAGCAGGTAAGGAGATAATCTTCATCCCTCTCTGGCTCTTCCTGCTGCTTCTGTAACAAACTTTCTCTCACAAAGAAATCATGTTTGATCAAAGAAACTTCCGCAAAGCGTTTTTGATAAAACTTTTCTTAAAAGTTCTGCGAAGCGTTTTTGATAAAACTTTTCTTAAAAGTT
>CAZXYJ010000084.1:0-5439 GCA_964644925.1 uncultured Halobacteria archaeon
ACCACAAGGCAAAAAATATACCTACAAGCATCTGACTTTTGGTCTTTATAATTCCCTTCGTTTCCTTTCTTGCAACAGTAAATATTTTATTCATACTCATCTTTCTCCCCCCGAATGCTTTACAACGTCAAGATAGACGTCTTCCAAAGACTTAGCCAATCTTTTGGCTTCTTCCACACTTATGCCATTATTCACCAGTTCATTGAGAATCTTTGAAGATTTCTCTTCTTTTAGAGTGACAGTAATTCTCAAGTCATCTTCTTCGCAGTCGGACACGTAATCCAAAGAATGCAAGATGTCTAATGCATTCCGGACGTCTGCAGTATCAATAAGAGTAATTTCAAAAATGGGCTTACTAAACTTGTTTCTCAAATGTTCTACGGTATCCTAAGCTTTTATCTCTCCATCCTGAAGGATCGCGATTTTTGTGCATACTCGCTGCACTTCATCCAAATCGTGCGAGTTCAGAAATACGGTTCTTTTTTCCTCTGTTGACAAGCGGAGGATGAGGTCTCGCACCATTCGCTGTGCTTCCGGGTCAAGACCGGACGAAGGCTCATCGAAGAATAGAATGTCCGGGTTGTGAACCATTGACCTCACAAGTCCCAATTTCCGTTTCATACCTTTAGAATAAGTTCCGACTTTTTCAGCTCTTCTATCGGAAAGCGCCACGAAGTCCAGAAGTTCTCCAATCCTCCTTTTTCGCGCCACGCCATCTGAGATTCCGTAAAGCTGTGCATAATAATCCAGATTTTCATACGCCGATAGCCCATCATATAAGCCGTCATTTTCTAAAAGAACGCCGACTTTATTTCTTAGTTCTTCGTTCTCTCCCAGATTCTGGTCCTGAACCAATACGTTCCCGGATGTTGGCTTCAGAAGTCCCAGGATAATCCGCATTGTTGTTGTCTTCCCAGCTCCGTTGGGACCTAGATACCCGAATATCTCGCCTTCTTTCACTTCAAAACTGATGCCGTTAAGCACTGTTTTTCCGTTAAACGTTTTTGTCAGGTTTTGTACTTCTATCATTTTTTAGCATCTCATTTTATTTCTTAACCTCTCACTTCTCTTAACTTAACAACAGTCCCATAAGCTAAATGTTCTGCAGCATTATTCTTCATAAATTATTGCAAAACTCCAAGCACTGAATTTAATGTCAATTATCTCTTTGTCCTGATTTTCTTTTAACCATTTATTTGTCTTTTTGGCAGACGAAAAATATTTTACTTGTTTCATTATTTCACCTCCTCCAAATTACGGTTTAATACCATCTTTTTTATCTCCTTTCGATTTAATATGTCTATCGTTTTAAGCAGCACCGCTCCACGTCTGATTGTATCTTTGATCGCACAACTCAGAGTCACATAAAATCCCTTTCCCACGACCTCTTTCGGCAGAAGCTGCACTGGCTGTGTTGTCTGATTGTTGGTACCCAAATCTAACCCCGCCGTGATAACACCGAAGTTGAGTACTGGTTGCGGCAACGCACCCCTACCCGCGACTGCGGTAACGGAAAAAATAGTCACGATACACGCCCCGAGCACAACCAACACTTTTGCTTTTATTTCTCCTTTTTTCTTCATCTTCTCTTTGTCTCCTTTTCAGTTTTTGGGTTTGCTTTTATTTATACAAACCTAATTATTAATAATGAAGTGCCACTATTTAAACCTTTCGGTCATTCGTGGTATTTGAGAATCAAAAATTAAACTGGTTAGAATATCAAAAAGATTGAATATTTAATATCTGGTGAGGGGAGAAGGTGCGCAATGATAAATGTAAGAACCACACAGGTTGTTGCTTTGGAGTTTTGTCTTGGTTTAATGCCGATCTCGAGAAGCTCTTTATGGACTTACTATTCACTCAGTCTTATCTTTTAACCATTTATCCAGCGTAAAGCTAAACGTACTACCCTTACCGAGCTCGCTCTCCGCCCATATTTTTCCTTTGTGTGCTTCAATTATACCATTGCATATCGCAAGTCCTAAGCCAGTTCCACCCGCTTCTCGGGTCAGCGTACTGTCAACCTGATAAAACTTGTCGAACACTTTATCCAGATCTTCAGCCGGAATTCCAATCCCTGTGTCACAGACCTCAACTTCCACTTGCCCATCCTTTTCTTTAGCTTTCGTATTCATGAATTTCACCTCACGTATTCCCATCCGCAAGCAGCTCGACCCTCATCGATGAGGCAGTGTATAGTATGGGGCTTCTCATTCGACATACCGATTTTGTCTGTCCCGAAAAAAGCCGCCAGATAAGCCCGGACGCAGAAGCACCCGGGTTAGCCTGGCAGCAATCTCGTCGATAACTACTCCGAAAGAGCCTCTGCAAGACCCGGCACCTCTTCAGCGCCGACTGGAACAGTGACGCTCGAACCCTCGAAATCATCACCGATGGGCTCGTACCGCCCGCCCAGATGCTCGGCGAGGAACGCTTCGGTTACTGCGAAAAACGACAGTCTATTCTCAAGTCTGGCAAAGCCGTGCCCCTCGTCCGTGTACAGCAGATATGTTACCGGTATGTTTGCATCCTGCATCGCATGGACGATCTGGTCGGACTCTGCCTGCTTGACACGCGGGTCATTTGCGCCCTGACTGATCAGGAGTGGCTTTTTGATCTGGTCTGCGTAGGAAAGCGGCGAACGCTCTGCAAGAAACGCTCTACCCCCCTCTGTTCTGGGGTCGCCAATGCGTGTTGCAATGAGCTCGATATCCGCCTGCCAGTACGGCAGCCCTAGTATGAATGATGTCAGGTTCGATATACCCACGATGTCTACACCGCAGGCAAACGTATCTGGTGTATTCGCCATGCCCCAGAGCGTTGCGTATCCGCCGTAACTGCCGCCCATGATCGCCACCTGATCCGGGTCCGCGATACCTTCCTGAACCGTCCAATTGACACCGTCGATGAGGTCATCGTTCATCTTACCGCCCCACTCCAGATTGCCTGCGTTGAGAAACGCTTTGCCAAATCCCCTGGAGGCGCGGAAGTTGACGCTCAAAACAGCATAGCCGCGGTTAGCCAGCCACTGATGCCAATAGTCGTAGCCCCAGTTGTCGCGTGCCCATGGTCCACCGTGGACGAGCAACACCATCGGCAATGGCTCATCCGGACGCCCATTGGAATCACTGTCGCTTCCCTCTGGCAGCGTGTAGTAACTGACCAGGTCCAGCCCATCACGCGACTTGATGACTGCGGGATGCATCTTTGCCAGCTGCAGATCCTCCAGTGCCTTCTTATGCGTGAACAGGAACTCTGCTTGATTTTCTTCACGGTCATAGCGGTAGTACCGCACCGGACCATCATCCATATTGTAGGCGACCATCCAGTATTTATCATCCAGTGTTCGGCTCACAACCTCGAAATCGCCATCAACAACTGTTTTCAGGTAGGCAAGGTCACCAGCGATGGACTCGTCAATGATCTGCCAGTGCTTGCGCTCGTAGGTGAAAGCGACTGCCTGGATAGTCTTTTCAATCGGATGGATTATGCTGTCACTTACATCAGCACGCGAGTCCTCTGCAATCAAGGTCTGCTCGCCGGTTGTGATGTCCAGTGTGGAGAACGCTACAGTGTTACGGTCGCGACTATCGGTTATATGCAGGATCGTACCGGTCTTATCAAACCCGGTAATGGCTGTTGTGTACGAATCCTCCATTGCGATCTCCATAAACGGCTCCCAACCCCCAGCCTCGGTCGCCTTGAGTATCTCTTTACCGCCGCCGGATGTCAATCGCTCGGCAAAGCGGACATTGTACTCGTCGTCGGTTGTGAAATCAAAACCCTCGTTCTCCATGACAAGACTCTTCTCGCCGGTTGTGATGTTGAGACGGTGGATGTCGTGATGTGCGGGATCACGGTCATTGATGGCGATCAGGATCTCGTCAGGGAACTCATGGCTGACCGCCTGGATGTGGGCTCGTACGCCGTCAAGTGGGGTTAAGTCGGTGGTCTCGCCCGTCTCCAGGGTCACGCTGTAGACCCGCCAGTTCTCTTCACCAGCCTGGTCCTGGGTATACAGGATGTGCTCGTTTGTGTAAGCCCAGAAGTAGGTGCTTATGCCGCGATAGGTGTCGTTTGTGACCGGCTCGGCGGAATCAGGGTCATCAGCTAGTCCCACCCAGACGTTCATCACGCCGTCCACAGGAGCAAGATAACTGATCCGGGTCCCGTCCGGGCTTAGATAGGGTGCGTCCTTATCAGGATTGCCGAAGAGGACCTCGCGTGGGATGAGTGGAACAGCATCTATCTGACTTGTATTGCCCGTCGGTTCTATTGTTGGAGCATCCTCGTCGCTGATGCAACCGGACGCCAGCAATGCAGCGATTATCAGAACTGATATTAGTAGCTTTTTCATTTTTTCATCTCCTGCTTACTGTTTCGTTTTTTTATGCCCGCACCGGCACCTATAAAGATGAGAGCAAGAGCACCATAACGCGGCTTGCCACCATATTTTGTCATTTCCAATTTGCCCAGTTCTTTACGTCCCTCACGGTTGAATGGTTGTTGTTCTTTCATGTTACCCTGTTTTTCTTTTATTGGTACTTTTTAGACCCCCTGCAGGCCAGGGCAAGCAGCCCAACCCCTGTAAATATAAGAATCAGTCTGCTGTACAGGAACTCTCCGGGCAAAATGTAGGGTATTGGACCCTCATAGACTCCCAAATACCAGCGCAGAGGCCGCGAAAGGAAATTATTCCCGAAGAGATCGAACCACACAGGAAATCCCATCTTAAAAAATCCCATGAATAACACAGGTAAAAGCAGGTAAAGCAGTCTGGAATTGATTCTCCCGGCCACCAGGGCAAGTCCCAGCACTAAGACCTGGGAAGGAAGTAAAAATAACAGTATCGGGAGCAGGAATTCAGCATAAGCATAGAAATTAAAGTAATACGCGTAATACGCAAAACTTAATAAAATCGGCACGGATGCTGTAAATACCAAAACAGCCGTGATTGCCGAGGCTTTCAGCAGATAGTATTTCAATTCGGAAAGGGGAGCAGAAAAGATAATCTTTCTAACCGCAATTTCCTTTTCCGAAAAGACGGACATGCAGAGCAGGACAAGGATGACTGATAAGAGAGGTCCTATATAGGTGAGGAATTCCGAATACGTCCAACTTGAAAAAGGAGCAGTCCCGTCTTTTCCCACAGATACAAAGCTCATCAGGATATAAGAGGCAAATAAGGACTCTAGGAGGAGCATATAAAAATATTTTTTATTGTATGCCAGCCTCATGACCTCGTATTTCAAAGCCTTCAAAAGGTCCGGGGAATTATTTGTTGAATGCTTACTCATCGAGAAACGCCTCCCCTTGTGCTATTCCCTCTGTATCCTTTTCAGTCTCCATTTCTGCTATTCCTCCGGTCTCCTTTTCTGCCCCCGCTCTCGTGTCTCCTTTAAGGTCGTCTTCACTCAGCTCCACTGAGGACAGGAATTC
>CAZXYJ010000085.1:0-5435 GCA_964644925.1 uncultured Halobacteria archaeon
CCGTCCGTATATATTGCGATAGAAGCTTTGTCTTTACTCAGCATCTTTGTTATGCTCTCCGTGAGGTGCGAGTATGCTTTTTCTAACACGTTCTTGTCCACCCCATCGCGAATAACACCGATGTAAACACTTATAGTTTTTATCTTCAGGGCATAGCACCAATTTATGAACTGCCTCAGTTGTTCCATTCCTATGGCATCGGAAAGAAGGTCAGATTCATCTAACACAAGGAGAACGTGATTCACCGGGATAGAGGAATTCAGGATCCCTTTTTTTAATATCTTCTCATAGACGTACACGACGGGGTCTAACATAGATAGCATAGATAGTAGCGCCGGGAGAGGGATTTGAACCCTCGCTCCCCATAAGGGGAAGTAGGTTAGCAACCTACCGCCTTAGACCTCTTGGCTATCCCGACCGGGGTTACATTTATTTAAAAAACGTATTGGTCTTTTATAAATGTTTCAGAATCATGGGTTTTTGACACAATTCATGGGACGTAATTGCAAAATGTAGAACGCAGCTTTTTTGTATTTGCAATTAAGTTAACCTTAATAGATAGTCTATGTGTTAGTAAAAAATGTGCGAGGGTGATAAAGGTGGAGTGATAAAAAGCATGAACCGGGGGCTTTTTGAGGATGGAGAAAGTTTGCCTATGGTAAGTATATCTGACATTGAGTTCGGATATAGCAAAGTTAGGCTAAACAAGCAATGGGAAAATGATAATACCTAAAGAATTATATGATGAAATAAGATTGAATAATTGTATTCTTTTTGCTGGTGCAGGTATATCTACAGAAGGGGGAATATATGGAAAACCAACTCTTTATGAAACAATTAAAAGAATAAGTAAATATCCAAAGAAAAAAAAACCTTCTTTTCCTGAATTGATGCAATACTACTGTGATAATTTAGATGGTGGTAGAAAAAATCGACTAATAAGAGCGATCATAAATAGGATAGAAGATTTTTCAGAGTATGGTGAAATTTATGTGTCCACTACTACGTTTCATAGATACGTAGCCAGTATACCTTATTTTAAAATTGTAGTTACAACAAATTGGGATCCATTCTTTGAAAGGGAATTAAATGTATTGGTACCTATGGTTGAAGACAGAGATATACCCTTCTGGGATGATGATAAAAGACAAATATTAAAAATTCATGGATGTGTAACTAGACCATATACTATTGTTGCTACTTCTAATGATTACTCAAATTGCATTAAAGAAATATCAAGCGATCCCATATTTACTAAATTAAAAGACCTAATGGCTACCAAAACTTTTATATTTGTAGGTTATAGTATGCGTGATCCCGATATTCATATTATACTTGATCAACTTTTAAATAATCTAGGTGATTTTGCTAGGCTATCTTATGCTATAGACCCGCAACCATCAGAAGAAGTAATTAAAATTTGGAGTGAACGTGGAGTTAAGATATTAAAATTAAGTGCCATTGCCTTTATGCGTGAATTAAAAAATGAATTGGAAAAAGAAGGAATTATTCCAAATCCTGAACTTATTCAATTTTATGCAGAACAAAGAGAGTTAATAACAGAAATACATTTATCAACTTCTCAAAATACAGATAAGGGTTTTGCTTCTTCTATGTATCAAGATGGCGTGATACATGAATTAGATTATATTATAGGTCAATGTAAATTTGGCGTCACTTTTGAAACATTAGAAAATAAATTTAAAGAAAAGTGGGGCATATTAAAAGAGGCTACAAGAAGAAAGAATTTTGTAGAAGTCGCATATTCGCAGGGTAGAATTGGAGTTATGAAAAGATTTCTATCCCGAAAATTGGAACCGGTTCCACCATATTTTGATCCGGAAAAAATGAACCCCTGTAATAAATAATAGTATAGCTTGTATCGTCTAACACCGCATAAAAGGTCTTTTGGATAGTCCAAGTTGGATATTAAATCGTCTATCCTCTGTGGTCTGTGATTTTATTGATCATCTTTGGAGTTACAGCTTTATGCTTTCTAATTCCAGCTTCCAGCTTTGATGTTGACAGGATGAAACAAGACCGAATCTTTGACAAGCTACTTATCCCTTGTTCCCCATCGCCGTATTAAATCATTCTCCTTTCCAGTACCGAGTTCAATCCCGAAAACGTCAAGTGCGCGTGCCACGATAAAATCAACCATATCGAGCACGGTTTTTGGCTCGTGATAAAATGCTGGCGATGCGGGCAGCATAATAGCACCTGCTTTCTTTACCGTAACCATATTCGTAAGATGAATAAGACTAAGAGGCGTTTCCCGTGGAATAATCACCAATCTTCGACTCTCCTTTAAGCATATTTCGGCTACTCTCGCGACCAGCGTGGTAGATATGCCCGATGCAATAGAGCCCAGCGTCTTCATACTGCAAGGCGCTATTATCGCTCCATCATACCGCACGGACCCGCTACTCAGCGCTGTTGTGAAGTCGGAATTGTCATACACGTGAGAAGCAAGCGCATATATCTCATCGAGTTCGTATTCGGTTTCGATAGAGATTATTTTTTTTGCGGGTTCGGATATAATGAGATGTGTATCGGCAATGTTTCGCTCTTTTAGCACTTCTAACAGTCTTATTCCGTATATGACTCCACTTGCGCCTGTTATGCCCACCACTATTTTCATCTCATTTTTTCTCTAATAGGCTCCAACACCTCGTTTAAATACCTCACTGCATTTGTTTTCACGTCTAAAGGATGTAACCTCCCGTGTACATAATCTGATTCCAACTCCTTATAACTCGTATAACTTATATTGCCACCGTATTTATCTTTCCTTTCTATCTCCACTTCACCGATATGTTCATCGGGAAATAAGGTGTGCTTGTAGATTTGCAGTATCGGATTGCCGTCTGCTACTTCAGGCGGGCAATACGCATCCACCAATTTCTTCTCCACGCCTTCTTCTGTCTCCTGCACCGCTATGTAATTACCCAGTGATGAAGACATCTTCTCGCCATTTAGCCCGATTAATAGCGGCGTATGAATACAGATAGGCGGTTTAAAACCCAGTTTCGGCAGGTTCTCGCGTGCAAGCATGTGTATTTTCCGCTGGTCTATACCACCTACAGCCACGTTTATGTTGAGGAATGCAATATCTATGGCTTGCATCAACGGGTATATCGCTTGAGATACTTTACGGTCTTTCGTGCTCCTCGATAGCTCATCCATGCTCCTCCGCGCTCGTTTTTCCGTCGTCACCGTAGCGAGTTTTAACACGTTCATCATATATTCTTGCTCCATCTGAAAAGAAGAGCCAAAAACGAACTCGGTCTCTTCGCTTAACCCTGCTGCGGCAAAACACCTCCTGTTGTAGTCCGCAGTTTCCTTTATCTGCTCAAAGCTACCTTTTTCGTTCAGATACGCGTGCATATCGGCGAGAAGCACGATTATGTGAAACCCAACGCGTTGCAGTTCACGCAGCTTGTTTAATATGGGCAAATGCCCAATGTGCACACTGCCACTCGGCTCATATCCTACATACGCTCTTAACTCCCTGCCTGACCCGGACGTTGACTTTGCCATTAATGCCAGAGCATCCACTAATTCTTCCCTCGTTATTATCTCCTCCACGTTTCGTTCTAAAATCTTTATCGCTTCGCTTTCTTCCATTTTAACTGCTCATTTTCGATTCTGCATAGATATTACCGGTAAAAGAGAGACAATACCATTTTCCCTTTTTCCTTTGCCTACCTTCACCTAAATTATAGGGAATTCTCCTTATAAAATTAATCTTAGTGTTGGTGATAGAAATGGGAATAAGAGTAAAGGCGAGATATGAAGAAGAAGTTGAGATAGAGGCGAGACCAGCGGAAGAAATGGACGAGAAGCTCAGGAAATACCTATAATATGATATTCGATACTGATATACTGAGCATACTTGGCAAAATAGGTAGAGCGGATTTGCTGAGTAAATTGTTTCCCGAAGAGAGCCTTGTAATCACTTTTGAGGTATATAACGAGCTTTTGAGAGCAAAGGAAGTAGGGTATGAATTCGATAATGGCATTTGGGAGCAAGGGTTTAAGGTTGTTCATCTGGGTTTAGAATTGATTAAAGAGTATGAGCAAAAGAAATCAAAGTTAAGAACTGCTGCATGCCAGGGGCTTCAAAGTCTGACAATAATACTCTGTCAGAGCTGACGAGAAATTCAACCCGTACTCCTGATGTACCACGTGGTAAGTGTCCACTCCGCCGCAAATCGGGTTTTGGATGATACCATGCCCATATTGGATATTTGTTGCATGGATAATTTTTTACTCGCTGTTCGAGCTGTCCGACCATCCAATCGTATGCGGGTCGGAACCAACTGTCAATCGCTTTATCTGCATCAATATGAAGTTCGTTGCACTCAAGCACTCCTGATTTCTCTGCGCGTGTCCAAGTATCTTTTGGTTGGATTGTCCACAGCCGCATCAGGTTTTTCTTCCTCTTTGGGATTTGGAAATTGGGATTTACCTGGGATTTGGTAGTATTAGTCATTGGGATCTATTCGGTCGTGTCCCAATTTCGCAGAAAAGTATATATAACCCATATTCCCATAGGAAATGTTAAGGGATTGGCGAAATGGGAGAAGTAAACGTAGACGAATTCTTTTGTCCAAACGAGGCGTGTCCGGATTACGGAAAGAAAGGGAAGGGGAATATCGTGCTAAAGGAACACTATGGCAAACAGAATACTGCGCTACTCAGATGCAAGACATGTAAGAAGACTTTCAGTGAGAACAGGGGCACACCGTTTTTCGGGCTGCACACGCCAAAGAAAACGGTCCTACGGTCGATGGCAATGCTTGTAGAAAAGGGCAGCATTAGGGGCACAGCGAGGGCAATGGGTGCAGACAAAGACAGTGCAGCCCTATGGCTCAAAAGAGCTGGGGAACACTGCGAAGAAGTCACGGAATATCTACTTCGGGATCTGAATCTCTCGCAGGTTCAAATAGACGAGATTTGGACATTTGTAAAAAAAATGAAATATGGGCAGGTCGTTAAGTATCGAGAGGGGGATGAGGTTACCGACGTCAAGAAGAGAGTTGTATTTGGAAACGAGGAAGAAGTGCTCAGCGCACTCAAATTGGCAGGAAACAGCATTAACACGTCTTACATAGAGCGGAACAATCTCACCGTCAGAAATGGCGTGAGTAGACTGATCAGGAAGACAATCAATTTCTCTAAGCGTTTAAACCCGCTGGTAATGCATTTGTGCCTGTTCTTTGCATGGTTCAACCTCGTTAAACCCCACGATGCACTAAAAATCGAATTTGCGGTTGGTAAACGGCGTTGAAAACAAGTTTGTTTAGCGTAAGCTCTCTTATTTTTCAATCCGTTTGCCAGAGCATACATGTGCATTTTATATTGTTCAAGTGGCATTACATGACTATCGGCGGAATTAAATAATTGACCAAATTAAACTTCATCAGATAGAA
>CAZXYJ010000086.1:0-2368 GCA_964644925.1 uncultured Halobacteria archaeon
GCGATTACGGCTGCTAAGGATGTTACGGGTGCGGCAAGGGCATTCCTCCAGCGGATGGGTGTGGAAGAGGTAGATCAGTTCCGCGTGATGACTGATTTTTGATTGTCGAATCCATGATGCAGGATACAGGGGATGCATCTTGTATCTTGCATTCAATCTCTTTTCTCCTTGCTTCTTTTTAATCTACACAGCAGTTTTACTCATTATATAGTGCGGGAGTGTAAGAGTCTAAAAGTTGGAAAGAAGGGATAATATTTATTGAATATTTAAGAAGGAAAAGAAATATTAAAATGGTGATTGAAAATGGCAGGAGCTAAAAAAGTTCGTCTCCCTGTTCTTGTGGAAAAGGATGAAGATGGTTTTTTTGTGGTGGAATGTCCACTTCTTCAGGGATGCTATACGCAGGGAAAAACACTGGACGAAGCGTTAAAAAACATACACGAAGTGATTGAGATGTGTGTTGAGGAACAGAAGGAAGAAATTGTGGAACAGCTTGATGCAATCCAGGAGTTCAGTTACCATGTCGTGTCGGTAGCGATATGAGCAGATTACCCGTTATTTCTGGAGAAAAAGCAGGCACACTGTAGAATTTTTCAGTGAAATTGCTATACCCTTAAATTTCACCGCAGAGCACATGGAGAACGCAGAGGCACCAGAAAATAAATAAAAAACACAGAGACGCAGAGACACGGAGGTGAGAAAATAGATACCAAAATCCCAATTGATAAGTTCTCTGATTCTCGGTGTCTCCGTGGTGAACAACATGATTTAACCAGAAAAAACGAGCAATGATTGAAACAGTCTAAAAACTCTGCGTACTCTGCGCTCTCCGCGGTGATAAATCACTATATTTTTAGATAGTGCCGTGCTTCACCTAAACCTCAGCAATCCACCCACACCGCCAAGTTCACCTAATGTGTGATTATCTCCCACAAACTCAATTTTTGTGTCCGTTCTTTCGGCAAACTCAATGATCTCTTCGATAACGTCAACCTCGGACGTTCTGCTGCCGCAATACGGACATCTGTCCTTTACGCCGGAATCAACCGCCTGACATTTCTCGCAAATCCATCCCCTTACTTTATAACCTTTACTTACCAACAGCAACTCTATCTGACCATTTATCACCGCTTCCATTGTTTCTTTTAAACCATGAACGGCAAGACCGTTTCTCAGTATTTCATCCTTCAATCTGCTCACATTTCTCTCGCTTGTCGCTTTTTCATCCCCTAAGACGATTTCCTCAGCCTTCGAAACAAGTCTATCTTCAGCCTCATCAAAATCCATGTCAATTACATCTACTATCTTAGATTTTAAATCAGGTGGCAGAATATTTTTGAATATTATTTTCGCATTACCGGAACCTGCAATAATAATTTTTACTACCTCATCATTCGAAAACAATTTTTCCACGTCCTCTGCGACATCCTTGAGGAAATGATTAATCGCACCCTTTCTTAGTCGCTGAAAACGTGCCTGTGACATCCCACCTTTTTTATGCTTGTTTATAATGTCTTTTGCTTTTTTCTTCTTGTACCCAACTTTGCCTGAGGAAACGACATATATTTTTGCTCTCTGGCTATCCAGAAGAACAAGACCGAATGCTTCATATTCATCCACCAATCTTGCGAGAGGTCTGATATATGGTGACGTATCCACAACCAGCAGGTTTTCAACGGGCATCGCTAATTTGTATGCTCTGAAAAAGTCATGAATATTTGATGCAAACATAGCAAGTCCTTGCTGCCCTTTTTCTCTGCCGCCTTTATTCAAATTCAAATGTTCCTCTATCATTTGCATTGTCTTCTCAAAATTATCTGACAACCCCTTATCTTGTTTCAGAACAGATTTGCAGGTGGTTTTTCTTCTTCCAACAAATTTATTGTCCAGGCTATCCATGTCCAGATAAAGGCTGATAAACGAATCCCTGTTTTCGGAATCGTAAACCTCTGAGAGTTCCTTTACGTCCGTGTTTTTCAAGTCTGTGAGCATAGTTCAATAAGAGGCTTTTGAGTATTTATTATATTATTGGCACTGTCGAATTTTCTAGTGAAATTGGTATATCCTTAAATTTTACCGCAGAGCACGCGGAGAACGCAGAGACATCAGGAAACTCAACACAAGGATAAAACCGTCTTAAAACTCTGCGTACTCTTCGCTCTCCGCGGTGATAAATCACTAGATTTTTAGTCTGTGTCCTTCACAAATAATAATACCGCCCGCGCTTCTTCTGTTCCCGGTCCTTTGCCGACCCTATCTTATTTATCCGTGGTCGAAGCGTGCTTTCATCACGCCTGAACGTCAAACCCAAATCGTGCAAA
Source organism: uncultured Halobacteria archaeon (assembly GCA_964644925.1). Lineage (GTDB taxonomy): Archaea > Halobacteriota > Syntropharchaeia > Alkanophagales > Methanospirareceae > QEXZ01. The sequence continues at coordinate 2,322 of CAZXYJ010000086.1, forward strand.
AATAAATTCATCCCCTCTTGCATCCCGAAACACCCTTTTATCTCTCC
>CAZXYJ010000086.1:2468-5392 GCA_964644925.1 uncultured Halobacteria archaeon
CGAAATCCCCAATGGGTCTATCACGTCAATGATGTCCGCTTCGCTTAATTCACCTTTTACCGAATGAATAAAATCCTTCACACGTATATCCCGCTCATCGCTCTGTAAAGACTTTATATATTGCGGCTTGTAAGAGACGTTAATATCAAATGATTGTGCGGCTTCTTTTCCCGCTGTCGGCTCTAGTTCTGTTTCACCTGCTAATACGCTCACAAACGTGCTTTTACCAATGGCGTTTCTTCCTACTATGCCCAGTACTTCGCCTTTCCCTATACTGCCCGGCTTTGCATTCAATACAAAACCGTCATCGTCACCGTATCTCTTCTCAAACCCGTCATATTCGACGAAAACGCGCCTCACCTCTTGTTGCTCCCTCGGTGGATGCACGTTGAATTCTATTGGCTTGTCTCGTATTCGCACGTTTTCTGCATGCAAGAAACCACTTAAATATTCGTTTATCCCTCTGTTCGTGCTCTTTGGCATTGTTACAACACCATACTTGCCGGGTTCACCATAGATGAGATGCACATAATCCGCAAGCATGTCGAGGATAGCGAGGTCGTGTTCCACCACAACTACTGCCTTATCCTTCAAAACTTCTTTCATTCCTCTCGCTACTCTTGCTCTCTGATAAATGTCCAGATAGGGTGTTATTTCGTCAAAGAAGTAGAAATCCGCATCTTTTATCATTGTTGCTATGATGGCAACCCGCTGCAATTCGCCTCCGCTCAGCTCCTTTATGTCCCTCCCCCGCGCTTCTTCGAGTTCAAAATCCTTCACAAGCCGTTTCGCTACTCCTCGTTCGTCGGTAATATCCAGCAACTCCTGAACTTTACCATCAAAGTATTCAGGAATTGTATCTATATACTGCGGCTTATAAGCCACCTTAATATCCCCTCTCGCCAACTTATCGAAGTAATTCTGCAACTCAGACCCCGCATACCGCTTTTTTATCTTATCCCAACTCGGCTTTTCTTCTTTTTCTTCTTCTGCCTCAAAGTTTACTTTGCCAATGTTTGGAACCTGCAATCCCGATAATATTTTAATTGCCGTGCTCTTCCCTATCCCATTCTCTCCTATCGTTCCCGTTATCTTACCCGCCTTTGGAATCGGCATTCCGTAAAGAACGAACCCGTTTTCACCATATCTGTGCGTCTCCTTGCCTTTTAACTCCTCTGGCAACCCGATTATGGAAATAGCATTAAAGGGGCATTTTTTTATGCAAATCCCACAACCCTCGCATAAATCCTCTGATATTACCGGCTTGCCATGTTCACCCACAACTATCGTTTCCACCCCTGTGCGTACCATCGGGCAGTATTTTACGCATTCATACTCGCATTTCCTCGGTTGGCACTTATCATGCTCCAATATCGCTATCCGCATTTCATTGTACGTTCTAAAATTCGTAAAGCAAGCAAAGCAGCATTTTCGCCGTTGTCTATGCCTACTACCGCTACAGGAACACCTGGCGGCATCTGCACCATGGAAAGCAGAGCATCCATACCGAGCAACTTCCCACTCACGGGAACACCAATCACGGGCTTTTTCGTTTTTGACGCTATTACCCCCGGCAATGCCGCAGATAACCCTGCAATTGCTATTATCACTCCCACCTCTTCTTCGCTTTCTTTTAGATACCTATCCAGTTCATCGGGATTCCTGTGTGCAGAAATCACCTTCACGTCATAAGAAACCTTATGCTCATCCAGCACATTTACCACGTTGTCCGCTATCGCCCTATCGCTCTCCGAGCCCAGAATCACCGCTATTTTATCCATTCTAGTTCACTATCATTGCCTCAAAAGAATAAAAAGAGAAAAGGTTTATAAAGAGATTATTTGTTTTTTCGTTATAAAGAGGTGTTTTCACAATGGAAGTATTCTCGTGGAAATCTGTGTAATCTTGTGGTTCACTTTGCTTTAGCCCTCCCCTCTTTCCTCCATCATACAGGTGAACTCTTCAGGGTCTCTTATCTTTTTCAACTCCTCTTTCCTTATCAAAACCGTATTATCTACTTGCACTCGTTTGACATTCCCATTCACCACGAGCACCGATTTCGTTCGCGTAACCCGCGACAAACTGCTTATTATTCTCGCTCTTTTTATCATTCGCCCGGTGTATTTGCTTATACCCGTGAGAATTTTCATCCTTTCGCTTTCCTCTCCTCTCGGTCGTTGCGATTGTGGAAGCGAAACAGCATTAAAAGGAGCATACGCAGTTCTGAATATCTCAAATCCTATCTCTTCCATTACACCTAAAATATCCTTCTCTAAATCCGAAGCCACTTCTTCTTCTCGCGCTCCTGAAATATCCCGCGCCTGCCGTGGCAAAGAGTTTTCAAATTCGGATTTTAAAAACTCCAGGATTTCTATTAACTTCGTATCTAATATTTCCTCCAGTTTTAGTGCAATGTCTATTGTCGTACTCGTCCCGCCTTCCTCATATTTGCTGACACTCCTCCTTGAAACACCTAATTCCGCAGCAACGTCGCCTAAGGAAAGTTCTTTCTGCTCTCTTGCCCACTTCATCTCTTCACCGTCTATATTAACATACAAGCCACCGGTGGCAGAATAGACGTAGGGGTGCACGCCTCCGACGAAATAGTCATATAGCGTATGAGCGTTTAGAGCAGGAATGCCGTATCGGTGATATACAACGTCATCCTCTAAAAATGAAGTACCTCTTTTCTCGCCTATAACAACGGGTGAGGCAAGCAAGCAAAATGCAGCACGTTTTATACTTCTTGCTACTTCCTCGTTAATGCCATCTATGTTATGCAATATCTTTGCTAACAGGGTTATTTCCTCTCGCCTCGCTGCTAAATCAAAACCTCGGGCTTCACATCTGCTCGATACGATAAAACCCGCTTCCTGCAATGTTTCCATCACCCGAGCAATCAAATCTTTCTTCATTTTGCATTT